>JBEEGR010000099.1:0-3780 GCA_041166985.1 Verrucomicrobiota bacterium
CCGGAAAAAATCTGGGAACGCGTCCGCAATCAATCGCATCGTCCCCTGCTGAAAGATCCCGATCCGCTCGCAAAAATCCGCAGCCTGCTCACCGCGCGTGAGCCATATTACCGCCAGGCTGACGTGCTGGTGAACACCGAGATGCGGACCGTCAAAGACGTGGCGCAACAGGTCATTCATCAGTTTCACCTGGCGCAGGCAGGCCCCTGATGAAAGCACAAATTCGGCAACGCGCGTTGGAACTCGGTTTTGACGATTGCCGTTTCACGACGGCAAATCCGCCCGAGCACGCGGCGGAATTTCGACATTGGCTCGCAGAGAAACAGCACGGCGAAATGGGTTATCTGGAGCGCAACGCTCACAAGCGAGTGGACCCGCAGGCAGTTTTGCCCGGAGCGCGAAGCGTGATTGCATTGGCGGTCTCTTATGAAAAGGCGTGTTCCGTGGAGAAAAATCCCGGTGAGCAGTTCACGGAACACGGAACACGGAACATGAAACACGGCATGATTGCCCGCTACGCGCGTTTTGCAGATTATCATAACATCATCGGCGAACGTCTCAGGCAACTCACCCAATTTGTAAATCAACTCGGCGCCGACACGCGCTCGCTTTGGTATGTGGACACCGGTCCGCTGCTCGAACGCGACCTCGCGCAACGCGCCGGACTTGGGTTTGTCGGCAAACATACGAACCTCATCAACCGGCAACTTGGCAACTGGATTTTTCTTTCTGAAATCCTCACCACGCTCGATCTGGAACCGGATGCGCCGGAGAAAAACCGTTGCGGCACCTGCACGCGCTGCATCGCTGCCTGTCCGACGGCGGCCATCAAAGCCCCCTTCCAACTCGATGCGCGCCGCTGCATCTCTTATCTCACTATTGAACTGAAAGGTTCCATTCCGATTGAACTTCGCCCCGCGATTGGCAATCGCATTTACGGTTGCGACGATTGCCTGGCAGTTTGTCCGTGGAATAAATTCGCGCGCGAAGGCAGTCTGATGAAAGCACACGCACGACCGGATTTGAATACGCCTGATTTGCTGGAATTGCTATCGCTCGATGATGCCGGTTTCAAACAACGTTTCACCGGCACGCCCATTCTACGCACGAAACGCCGCGGCCTGTTGCGCAATGTCTGTGTCGCGCTGGGAAATATTGGAGATGCAACTGCCCTGCCCGCTTTGCAAAAGGCGACTGGAGATTCAGAGCCTTTGATCGCCGAACATGCGCGGTGGGCAGTGGGGCAGATAGCCAATATCCGATAGCCAACAGATATCAATGGCGCGATTGAAAACCGATTACTCGTTCGGAGCAATCTTCAGCAATTCATCCGCAGTGAAAGCTCCCGGATGATTTTTTACTTTGTCGCGCATGGCTTTGACCTGCGCCGGAGTGACGAGGGAAGCCTTGTTGCCCCATTCTGTGTTCTGACGGACGTAGCTGATGACGTTGGCGATATCTTCATCGCTCAGTGAATTCCACGGCACCATCGCATTATTGAATGGCTGGCCTTTGACCGTGATCGGCCCCTGCAATCCCTGCAGCACAATGCGAATTACCCGGCCGGGTTCCGCTTCGTTCACCCATTCCGAGCCGACGAGCGGAGGAAATTGTCCGGGCGCGCCCAGCCCCGTCGCCTGATGACACGCCACGCAGGTTTTGTCGTAAACAGCTTTGCCGGCAGCCGCAGGATTCGGCCCGCCTCCGACATTGAAAATTTGCACTTCTGCCTCGCTCCGATATGGCGCGTAAACCTGCATGCTGAACCAGCCGCCGTTGTTATCAAAATAAAGCGCGCCCCAATAAAGCAACATCACCATCAAAATAATCAGCCATATCGGCACGGTTGCTCCCCGCACCGGGGATTCGTCGGAATCCGGCGTGGCCGAAACAGATTTGTTTGTTTCAGAACTCATTTCGCGGGAGCATTGGTGGCCGCAGCCGGATTGTTGGTTGACGCGGCGGGCGCACGCGGCGGCGTCAGTGGCGCTTCAAACAGCGGCGCGTTCGCATGCAGACTCTGTAAATAAGCCACGAGTACTTTGGCCTCCGGCTTGGGCACAATTTCAAATCCAGCCGGCGGCACAAAGTCCTTCGACAACTGCAAAGCATCCGACGATGGCTGCTGTTTGATTTTCCGTTTCTCAAACAGGAAACGGTACGATGGCATCGGCGAATCTTTGATCACCGAACGCGGAGCATAGAGATGCGCCAGATGCCAGTTCGCATCCGACAGACGCGCGCCAACATTGGCGAGATCCGGTCCGACGCGTTGCGAGCCGAGCATCACGGGTGAATCAAACAGAAAATCGGCCGCCACGCTGTGGCGTAATCCCCAGCCGCGCGCGATGTCGGGGCCGAGCGGCACGAGACGTAATTCAGTTTTGGCGCCGTCCGTTTTCAAACGCGCCGTCAATTGGTTCGCTTCGCTCATCGTCGCGCCGGTCAAAATCGTTTTCGGCAAACCCGCTGCCAGCCCCGGCCCGCTCACGTTCGTGAGCTTGGTGTGGGCCTTCAATGTGTCGGCGACCGCGACCGAATTCGCGCCGATCTCCGTCAGCAAAACATCCACCGCCGTGCCAGTTTGCCCGACCTGCTGGCTGTGACACGCGGCGCAACCATTGGCGCGATAGATTTCCAATCCCTGCCGCGCTTCGCCGGGACGCGATTGCGGATAAAGTTCCGCAGTGTTGACCGTATTGGTCTGCTGTTGTTGGCGGCCAAGTTGAATTTGCGGTGTCAGTACAAAACCGAACCACGACGCGGACAGCGCGAAGAACGATGCCAGAAAAATCAGCGGGCCATAGTTCACGATTTTACCTCCGCCGGTTTTAATTCCGTGGTGACGTCCTTATAGAAAGGCACGACGCGGGTCTTCGAATAACGCACCCAAAGGCCGAGCAGATTCAGGAGCAACAACAGATTTCCAATCAGAATCAAAACTTCACCCATCGTGCTGACGCGAAGAAACATCAATGTGTCATGCGTCACCTTGAGAAAATCAGTTCCAGAATTGAGTTTGACCCCTTGCAGCACGCCGCCAATCGCAAGCGGAAGCGCGAATAAAATTGTTCCAATCGCAGCGAACCAGTAATGACGACGAACCGAGTTGCTGCATGGCCAATCAACGCCAGCGACGCGGGGGACGATGTAATAAATCGCGCCGAACATCGTCATGGCAAAGAAACCGAATATGTTCAACTGCGATTGCGCAACGGTGAACCAGGTAAAGTGAGTGATGGCGCTGATTTTCGGAATCGCATTCGCAATATTCATCAACCCCGCCGCGACAAACGCCATTGCGCCGAACGCGATGAATTTTCCGGGACGAAGATTTTCAGTTTGTTGCGAGCAGCCGCAGCCGACAGTTTTGTAAACGTTCACCATGAACGAGAGCACCGTGCTCAACGTCAACACAGTGGCAACCGTGCTCAACACCGGCATCCACGCGGGCACCGGCGCGCTCTGCGGAATCCCGCTCCAACTCGCGAACAGAATCAGCGTCCAGAACGTGAACAGCGCGAGATATTGGCTATGCAGCGGACGATTCGTGAGCTTCGGCAGAAAATAAAACTGCGCTCCCAGTCCCACAAGACCGAGCCAGACGAGATTCAGATTCGCTGAGAACCACCAATTAATGACCGACTGCGTCACGCCGCGCACCGGGCAAACCGTCAGGAGCAGATGCGCGGTGGAGAAAATCCACGGAAACCAAAACAGCGCGGCAAGCAAAAACCATTGCGACGGTTCGAGCGAACGATTGCTGCGCTTGTGCAATGT
>JBEEGR010000100.1:0-2759 GCA_041166985.1 Verrucomicrobiota bacterium
CAGCGGAATGATCGAGGCACGCCAGGTCTGTAGAAAAATAATGACGACGATAACTACGAGCAAAATGGCTTCCAGTAATGTGTGAATCACGGCTTCGATTGAGTGCCGCACGAAAATCGTTGGGTCATACACGACGGAATAATCCACGCCGTCGGGGAAATTTTTCTTCAACTCGTCCATCGTGCTGCGGACGTTCTTCGAGAGTTCAAGCGCGTTTGCTCCGGGCGTCTGGAAAATCGGTAGCGCAACGGCTTTTTTGTTGTTCAAGAGCGAGCGCAACGCATAGCTGTCCGCGCTGAGTTCAATGCGGGCGACATCTTTGAGCAACGTTTTTTCGCCGTGCGGACCGGTCTTGACGATGATTTGTCCGAATTCTTCCGCAGTGATCAACCGGCCTTTGGCGTTGACCTGCAATTCAAAATTCACCGGCGAGCTGACCGGCTGCTGGCCAATGGCACCGGCGGCGATTTGCACATTTTGTTCGCGAATGGCGCTGACGATGTCGCTGGCCGTGAGATTTCGCGCGGCGATTTTGTCCGGGTTAAGCCAGATGCGCATCGCGTAATCGCCGGAACCGAACACACGCACGTCACCCGCGCCGGGAATGCGCGCCAACACATCCTTCACCTGAAGTGTCGCGTAGTTGCGGATATAAACTTCGTCGTAGCGATCGTTCGGCGAAAACAAATGCACCACCATCGTGAGGTCGGGCGATTGTTTGGTCGTCGTGACGCCGAGTCGGCGAACTTCTTCCGGCAATTTCGGCAGCGATTGCGACACGCGGTTCTGCACTTGCACTTGCGCCTTGTCCACGTCGGTGCCGAGTTTGAATGTGACGGTGAGCGTCATCACGCCGTCACCGGTGGATTGCGAGAACATGTAAAGCGAGTCCTCCACGCCGTTGATGGCTTGCTCCAAGGGCGACGCGACGGTCTCGGCATTGGTCTTCGGATTCGCGCCGGGATAAACCGCACGAACCACAATGGTGGGCGGCACAACTTCCGGATATTCGCTGATGGGCAGACGGAACATCGCGATCAATCCAACGAGGAAGATCACGATGGAGAGCACGCCCGCGAAAATCGGGCGGCGAATGAAAAAGTGTGAAAAGTTCATGTTCTGATTATTTAAATTTTCGCAACGGGTCTCCCCGAGACTTAATTAGCGCTTGGCGACAGCCAGATTGTTGGCGGTGGCGGCCGTGTGTTCCTGTGGAGTCACCGGCATTCCACCACGAACGCGTTGCAAGCCGTTGACCACAATTTTTTAGCCAGCGAGCAGGCCGGAGCGAATGATTCGTTTCCCATCAATTACCGGACCAAGCTTCACGGACTGATAAGCGACGGTGTTGGTTGCCGTCAGTGCCAAGACATATTTCTCGGCTTGATCGGTGCCGATGGCGCGTTCTGATATGAGCAACGCGGAATGGCGTTCGCTTACCGGAACCCGGATGCGCGCGAACAATCCCGGCAGAATGCGTTCGTCATTATTGGAGAACACTGCGCGCAAAAGAATGCTGCCGGTGTTCGGGTCCAGACGATTGTCGAACGACTCGATATGACCGCGATGCGGGTAGCCTTGTTCGTCGCCAAGTTGCAGTTCGATCGGAACTTTTCCGTCGCCGTCAGTCTCCATTTTTTTTGAAACGGCCAGCGAATTGAACTTAAGGAGCGTGTCCTCATCAATATCGGCATACACGTAAATGGGGTTCACTGACACAATTGTCGTGAGTAACGTATTGGCAGCAGAGACACCGCTGACATAGTTGCCTTCGGTCAAAAGCGCACGGCTCACTCGGCCATCAATCGGCGCGCGGACTTGCGTGTATTCCAAATCGAGCCGCGCGGAATCGAGCGCCGCCTTCGCCACTTCGGCGCGCGCCTTGCGAGCTTCCGCTTCCTCGGTGGAAATGGCATTGTTTGCCAGCAACTTGGTTGTGCGATCCGCTTCGCTTTTGGCCTGGTCATATTCAGCCTGGCGCTGATCAAATGTCGCCTGATGCCAGCGCGGATCAATGACGAAGAGCACGTCGCCTTTTTTCACCAGTTGCCCCGATTGGAAGCGCACTTCCTGGATGTAACCGGAAACGCGCGGACGCATTTCGACTGATTCAACTGGCTCAATTCGGCCCGTGAATTCGTCCCACTCGACGATCTCTTTTTGTTCAACCGCCGCCACCGTGACGGCGGGCGAAGGCGGACGTTGCTGCGCCTCAGTGCGATTACACGCGGTTGAGATGACGGCGAGTGCGCCCAGTGACAATGTCAGCGCGCTGAGTCTTAAAAATTGTTTTGATAGCATAATTTCTGAATGTGTTTTGATTGATAAATTATTTTTCCCGCGCGCCTCATGCTGCAAACGGCAGCGTGGAAGTTTTGCGGATTAGTTGTTGATGCGCTTCCCACGAGGCGACCGCTTGCGCTTTTTCCAGTGCGAGGGTTGGAAAAAACAGATGAGGATAGGGTGTCTGCCACGCGAGTGCCTCGGCTTCATTCAATGCGAGTTGAAGCAGTTGTTCGTGTGCTTTTACCGTGCCGCGAAATTCCGCGCGGATGCTGTCTTTTGTTTTTCTGATTTGCGCGAGGAGCTTCTGGCAGGAAGCAACACACTTGTCCGCGAATCGATTCACCGTGGTTTTGTTTTCAGTTTTCATTTTTCCTTTCAAGTAGTTGTCTAGTTAGTCAAGTTTCTATGCAAAAAAAATCAAATCAGGCTGCGGCAATGGCGGGTTCTTTCACGCCCAGAATGTCAAACATTCC
>JBEEGR010000101.1:0-3798 GCA_041166985.1 Verrucomicrobiota bacterium
AAGCCTTCGAGCGCGGCCTGATTCCACACCGGCAGGAGCTGGAGTTTGTCCGCTGAGTGTTAATAAGGTTAGTAAATTGTTTTTGACAGACGTTCCATTGGGAGTAGGGTTTGTCCCGTTGCGAACCACTCATTCTGCAACAAGTTTTTTCAGGTTCGGATGAATAAGAAAGATCCATCACCAGCGGCCAATCAAATTACCGTCAGAAAAAATCCGGTGGGAAAAAATCCCGTCACGGTATTGCACGTGGATGACGACCCCAACGATACCGCGCTTTTGCAGAACGCCAGCCGAAAGGCCAAGGTTAATTTTAATCTGGCCAATATTTCCGACGGCGAACAGGCAATCGCCTATTTGAGCGGCCACGGCGAGTACCAGGATCGCGCGCAGCATCAGATGCCATCGTTGATTTTGCTCGATTTGAAAATGCCGCGCGCCACGGGCTTTGAGATCCTGCGCTGGATCCGGCAGCATCCCGACCTCAATCAGCTTCCTGTGATTGTGTTATCCGGTTCGGAACTCCAGGAAGATATTCGCCGCGCGTACGCCGAAGGTGCCAATTCATATCTCGTCAAGCCGCTGGGCTTCGAGGCGTTGGTTAATATGGTGCAGAACATCGGCACGGTCTGGCTGGGTCCGGTTTTTCAACAGGCTCGTTGAATAGGACGTCTGGCCGTCGGGCGGGTGATTTACCCATCGGGCAACATTCGCTTTCCTTTCAGAAACAACGTAGGTTTTCGGCAACGGAAATTGAACTGATCGTCGCAGTTTCAAAGAGCCGGAGTTTAATGACCCACACAGCGTCACAACGGTTTCTCCAACGCCTCTCCTGCCATCTGGCCTGTGTTGTCATCGCGATTGGCGCACTGGTCGTGATTGGCTGGCTGCTGAATCTACCGGTTCTGAAAAGCATTTCGCCGCGGTTCGTGGCGATGAATCCGCTGACCGCCATTTTTCTCATTCTGGGCGGGCTTGCGTTGAGACGACTGGCGATGAAACCCGCAGATTGGTTTATTCGGGTTTCCGCCGCGACGATCGTGTTGGTGAATGCCGCCAAGCTCGGCCAATATTTTTTCGGATTGGATTTCAATCTCGACCAGTTGCTGTTCCACGCTGGCTCAAGCCCGGCTCCCAATTTTCCCGCCAACGAAATCGCTCCCAACACGGCGCTGACTTTTTTTCTCTGCGGTCTGGGGCTGTTGCTGATGGATGTCGAGACGCGCCGCGGGTTTCGTCCGGCGCAGGCATTGTTTCTCAGCGCGGCGTTCATCGTGCTGGTGGCGCTGATTGGCTACGCTTATTCCGTGTTGCCGCTGTACACCATCGGCTCGGCAATTCCCATGGCGTTGAACACCGCCCTCGCGTTTGCTTTGTTTTGTCTGGCCGGGCTATCGGCGCGCCCGGCTTCGGGAATGATGCGCATTATCACCAGCAACACCACGGGCGGAGCCATGGCGCGACGTTTGTTGCCCGCGGCGATTCTCATTCCGTTTTTGCTGGGAGCAATACGGTTGTTTGGCGAGCGCAAAGATTATTTCGATATGAAGTTTGGAGCCTCGCTATTCGCCGTGGCGAACACCGTCATCTTCACCGCGCTGATCTGGATAAACGCAAAATTGCTGTTCATCGCCGAACACGAGAAAGCGCGCGCCGAACGCCGCCTGGCCGCGCAATACGCCGTCACTCGCGCACTGGCGGAATTTCCCGCCGATGCCGCCCGCAAAGTCCTGGAAACCTTCGGGTCAACGGTCGAATGGCAGTTTGGCGCGCTGTGGAGAGTGGATGAGAAAGCGAATGTCCTGCGTTGCCAGACAACGTGGCATGCGGACGACGCGGATGTGATCGAATTTAAAAACACAACGTGCCAGCGCGTTTTGAATCGCGGCGAAGGCCTGGCCGGGCGCGTATGGGACGGCGGCCAGCCGGAATGGATTGAGGACGTTACGCGCGATAAAAATTTCTCTCGCGTGCCGATTGCGCGCAAGGCCGGTCTGCACGGAGCGCTGGCGTTTCCGCTGCAATTCGATACGACCACTTTTGGGGTCATGGAATTTTTCAGCCGCGAGGTTGAGCCGCGCGATAAATCACTTTTGCAAACCGTTGCGGCCATCGGCAGCCAAATCGGGCAGTTCATCGAACGGCGGCGCGCGGAAGACCAACTCAAACAAACCACCGCCGAACTGGAACGTTCCAATACCGAACTTCAGCAGTTTGCTTACGTTGCGTCGCACGACTTGACCGAACCGCTGCGCATGGTCGTCAGTTACCTGCAATTGCTGGCTGACCGCAACCAAAGCAGGTTGGACGCGGAGTCGCAGGAATTTATTGGTTACGCAGTGGATGGCGCCAAACGGATGCAGGCGTTGATCAATGATCTTTTGGCCTACGCGCGCGTGGACATTCGGGGGCGGCAGTTTGAGCCGATCAATTGCGAGGAGGCTTTGCTCGTGGCGCTCACCAATCTCAAAATCGCCATTCAGGAAAGTAGCGCGACGATCGAACACGAGCCGTTGCCCACGGTAAATGGCGACCGGATTCAACTGACACAGATTTTTCAGAATCTGATCGGGAACGCGCTCAAGTTTCGCGGCAACACACCGTTGCGCATTCACATCAGCGCGCAGCGAAGCGGGGATGAGTGGATATTTCAGGTGAAGGACAACGGCATTGGCATTGAGGACAAAAACTTTGCGCGGATCTTTGTTTTGTTCCAACGTCTGCACACGCGACAGGAATACGCCGGCACGGGCATGGGCCTCGCCATCTGTAAAAAAATCATCGAGCGGCACGGCGGACGGATCTGGGTTGAATCCACGCCCGGCGACGGCTCAACTTTCTTTTTCACGTTGCCGGTGTTGAATGGAGCAAATCCGAAATAGCCCGCACCGCGCCGAAGGCGATTGCCCCATTTGTCTCTGGTGTTCCGCAACGTATGTTGAATTGACCCTGAATGAATGTCGAATTACAACCAGCCATCGCGATTGCGAATGACGGAGCAGACCGGTCACACGCTCCGAAGATTCGCGCGTTGTTGATTGAGGACAATCCCGGCGATGCGCGGTTGATTCAATTCATGCTCGAAGAGGCGGCTACGAATTTATTTGAAATCGAACGGGCGGATCGGTTGGACGCGGCATTGGAACGGCTGGCCAGGGGCGGCGTGGATATTGTGCTCTCGGACCTTTCCCTGCCGGACAGCCATGGAATGGAAACTTTTTCGCGCCTGCATTCCCAGGCCCCGCAGGTGCCCATCATTGTGTTGAGCGGATTGAATGACACGACCGTGGCGGTGGATGCGGTGCATCGCGGCGCGCAGGATTTTTTGATCAAAGGGCAGGTGGATGGTCAATTGCTCGCGCGCTCGATTCGCTACGCGATTGAACGCAAACGCATGTCGGAGCAGTTGCACCGTTACGCCGGAGAGTTGCGCGAGAAGAATGCGCAGTTGCAGGCGGACTTCAACATGGCGCGGGAGATCCAACAGATTTTTCTGCCGAACCAGTATCCGACGTTTCCGCAATCGGTCACTCCGGAAAAAAGCGCGTTGCGGTTTTCACATCGTTACATTTCCGCCGCGGCGGTGGGGGGAGATTTTTTTGATATTTTTCCGATCACGGATTCGACCGCGGGTGTGTTCATCTGCGATGTGATGGGGCACGGAATGAGGGCGGCGCTGATCACCGCGATCATGCGGGGGCTGATTGAGGAGTTGATGCCGGTGGCAGCCGATGCGGGGAAATTTTTGACGGAAATAAACCGCAGCCTGCGTGCGATTCTCCGGCGAACTAAGGAAACGTT
>JBEEGR010000102.1:0-3242 GCA_041166985.1 Verrucomicrobiota bacterium
CAAACAACTCAGGATCGGTCAATCGCAGGAAGCGTCCGTCAGGATTAACTTTGAGCGAGGTGACCTGCTGAAGCCGGTATGAAAGATTCAGGTCGCTTTCGGGAACGTCGATATGCCAGTTGCCACCGGACCGCGACCGGCGTGAGGTGCTGTCGTACTTGATGCGAACAAAGGTGAACACATCCTTTTCGAAACCCGCGCGATTCGTCCACGTCGGCGCGTCGGGTAATTCCTCGCGCGCACTATTCGAGTCGCCTCGAAATCTCCAACGTCCGCCGCCATATCTTTGTGCGAGACAAACAACCGCGATCAACAAAAACAAAGCAACGAAAATGATGCGGCTAAGCTTCACGGATGGTTTTCGGGTTGGACAGACGCGGCGTTCGTCTGGTTTCTTCGCGAATTTTCCGCGAGCTGCAACAAGAGCTTTTGCGCGTCGCGGAATCGCGGCGCTTCTTCCAGTGCCTGCAATACGTGACGTTTGGCTTCGTCGTCAGCGTTGCCGCGCGAATGCAGCAAACGAGCGAGTTGATAATGTGCCTCGACCGGATCGGGCGGGTCTAACAACAGTAACTTCTGGTAAGCCGCAACCGCCTGTTCATCTTTTCGCGCGGCCAGACCTGCTTCCGCCAAAGCGCGGTAGGGCAGAGTAACCAGTGGATTGATGGCAAGAAAATCTTCCGCATAACGGCTCACGGCAGGCCAATCTTTGCGCGCCGCGGACAATTCAATTAAACGCGCGAGCAAATCGGTAAAATCAGTTTCCCGTTCGGAAAGTTTCTGAAGCATGGCCAGTTCCGCATTCGTCTCGCCGAGATTTCTCTGCGTTACGGCTAGGAGCCAGAGCGAATTTTTCGCTCCGCTTTCGCCGTGATACGCCTGCGCAAGTGATTCCAACACTGGCTTGGCCTCCGCCCATTTTTTGTTGGTCATGAGTTCCTGAGCCTTTTGCAATCGTAGATAATAATTATTTGCGTGCACCGTTTCCCACATCGTCCGGGCCACGCCGGAAACTTCCGGTGGTTTCAGGAGATCAACTCCCGGCGCGAGATTTTTGGCAAGATTCTCAGCAAACGCGGCGAATTGTTTTTCCATTTCTGGCAACGGCAGCGTATGCGCGGTAATCGCTTTGTTGATTTCGATGCCATTGCGCAGGTCAGCCAGAATTTTTTTCAATGAGTCGAAGCCAAACTGCTGCACCAGAAATTCAACGGCCAGCGAAGATTCGTAATACGCAAATAAAATATTTCCGTTGGTTGACCCGAGAAACGCACCGCTGAGTTTGCCAAGCGGAGTCAGTTTGCCGTCTAGAATCATCTCGCGATACGCGAGGTTCATGCGCTCGCCCCACGCCGGATTCGCCTGGCGTTCTTCGTAAACGGAAATGCCTTCGCTCAACCATCGTGGCATCCGGTTCTTCGTTGCCGTGAGCGTGATGACGTGACAGAACTCATGCCAGAGCACGTCTTCCCAATTAGCCGGATGCGGCATCTGTGACGCGGGACTGTTGGCGGTGATGACCGACCCAAAACAAACGCCGAGATAACCGGGATTGCCCGGCATGCCGAACGTACGGACGGCAAAATCTTTTTGCTCGGGAAAAATTTCCACCACGGTCGGTCGCGTCAGTTGAATGTCATACTTGCGCTCCATTGTTTTTTTGGCGCGGCTCAACAATTCCAACAAACGGTCGCCATACAACTTCGCTTCGAGCGGTGACATGTGGACGATGAAGTCGGCATTTGTGAGCGTCGCGAATTTATCCATTCGATCATGCAGCGTTGAAAGGTTGTAAGCAGTGATGTCGTAAGCATCCTCCTTGTGCACTGCTTCGGCGAGCTTCCAGCCATCATCATTTTGCCCGAGTCGTAACAGATCTTCAGCAAGTTGCCGGCGCGCGGGCAAAAAATCCGGGTCGAGTTCGAGCGCGCGCTGTTGCGCTGCGGCGCCTTCAGTGAAGCGATAATGGTGCGAGAGTTGTAATCCGATGAGATGATCCACGTGCGGATTGTTCGACCAGAACTCCAACGCGCCTTCGCGAAACTGTTGTTCGTCTTTTGAGTTGTTTTTTAAATGCGCCAGCACTGCACGATAAGCCAGCGCGTCGGGCTGATGCGGATTGACTTTCAGGACGAGGGCGAGTTGCTTTTCAGCTTCATCATATTGTTCCGCATCAATCAAATGGTTGGCCAGCAACAGCAGACTGGGAACGTGACGCGGGTTTGCGGCCAGAGCGGCATCAATGTCTTTCAACATTTCGGCACGGTCGCCCGTTTCAAACGCTTGCGCCAGGCCCGCCAGCAGGTCAGGATCCTCTGGGAAATTTTTCAGGCCGATGCGAAAGACATCAGCGGCTAAAGCGAAGTCGTGCTTGTCCAGGGCGAGTTCGCCACTGGCAAGAAACGCTTCGCGCACGGGCGGCTCCATTTTTTCCGCGCGACGAAAGCAATTTTCCAGCACGAGCCGCGGTTCCACACCGAGCAGCAACAAGGCTTCGCCGACCGCGACCAGATTTTCGCCGCTCGGATAGGTGGGACTGCGCTGTTCAATCAGGTATTTCAGCTCCGTCAGCTGGCGGGTAGCATTAGTGAGGTCGTTTTGAAACAAAGCCGTCTCCCGGGCGAGCAAGCGCATCCGAATATTGCCGGGATAATCACTGACACTGTTCAGCGCATTGGTGTGGGCTTCATCGTAGCGTCCCACCATCAGCAGCGATTTCACGAGGAGAACACGCCAGTTTATTCCCGAGCCGGGTTCCTCGATTTTTATTTTTGAAAGGCGAATAACTTCATCGTAATCGCCATGCAGAAATTGTTCCTGTGTTTCCTGAAGCATTTGCGCAAAGATCGAAAGAGGACTCAGGGGGACGAGGCCACAGCAAACGCAGAAGAAAACCAGTCTCCGCAATTTTTTAAATCGCAACGTCGAGTGCGTGGCCATGCTTCCATTCATAAGCTCTTTTCCCGCACGAATCAAACAATGCAGTTCGGAAAACAGGAGAGACGTTCACGCGCTCAACGAGGATACACTTGTTTACTCAGACGTGTCGTTTTCGTGTAATAATCCCGAGCGCGGCCAGACCCACACATCCCCAGCCAAACCAGTCGCCGTGTTCATTGTAAAAAGTCCGCGCGCGTTTTTCTCCGGCATTGAGCAAGGGAATGGTCGCGATTGTAAAACCCTTGCCATACACGCTGCCGTTTTCGTCGGTGAAAATTTGATGAATGCGGCCATTGGCGTCC
>JBEEGR010000103.1:0-7805 GCA_041166985.1 Verrucomicrobiota bacterium
TGATACAGCGCGGTTGAATATGCGGTTTCAAATGGGAACCGCATCGAAATAACTCACAAGATGAACTCAATCACCGCCAACGCTCCCGATGTTCAGGTGGACATTGAACAAAGCCGTCTCTACAACGCCGATCTCGCGCCGGTGCCGATGGCGCAACGCAAATGGCGGTTCGGCAGTTTCGCCGCGCTGTGGATTTCGATGTCCGCGTGCATCCCGACTTACATGCTCGCGTCGTCGCTCATCGGCGGCGGGATGAACTGGTGGCAGGCGATCCTCACAATTTTTCTCGGCAACCTCATCGTCTTGATTCCGATGATTCTCAATGCGCACGCGGGCACGGCTTATGGAATTCCGTTTCCTGTTTATTGCCGCGCGTCGTTTGGAACGCTGGGGGCGAATGTGCCGGCGATTTTGCGCGCACTGGTCGCGTGCGGCTGGTTTGGGATTCAAACGTGGATTGGTGGTGAAGCGATTTACAAAATCTGCGTCACCATTTTGGGACTGCATCCCGCCGTCGCCACAAACTGGCTTGGCATCACCGGCGGACAATTTCTCTGCTTCATGTTTTTCTGGGGCGTCAATATGTGGGTCATCTATCGCGGCATTGAAACGATTCGCTGGCTGCTGAACATCAAAGCGCCGATGCTCATTGCGCTGGGTCTGCTGTTGTTGTGGTGGGCGTATCGCGCAGCGGGCGGATTCGGTCCGATTTTGTCGCAGCCTTCCGCGTTCGATCCCGGGCAAGCGAAGGCCGGACAATTCTGGACTTATTTTTTCCCTGCGCTCACCGGCATGATTGGATTCTGGGCAACGCTTTCGTTGAACATTCCTGACTTTTCACGCTATGCAAAAACGCAGCGCGACCAGGTGCTCGGCCAAACCCTCGGTTTGCCGCTGACCATGGCGCTGTATTCGTTCATCGGCGTTGCGGTCACGTCGGCGACAACCATCATTTACGGCGAAACGATTTGGAATCCGGTGGATGTCCTCACGCGATTCAAAAATCCCGTCGTGCTCGTCGTTGCGATGTTCGCGCTCTGCATCGCCACGCTCGCGACGAACATCGCCGCCAACGTCGTCAGCCCGGCCAACGACTTCGCGCATCTTTCGCCGCGGCGCATTTCTTTTCGCATCGGCGGACTTATCACCGGCATTGTCGGCGTGCTGATGATGCCGTGGAAACTGGTCGCGGACCCGACCGGTTATATTTTTACCTGGCTCATCGCCTACAGCGCGTTGCTCGGACCGATTGGCGGCATTTTGATTGCGGACTATTTCGTTTATCGCCGATGCAAATTGAACCTTAACGCCCTGTATCAGGCGAACGGCGAATATCGTTTCACCAACGGCTTCAGCCTCGTGGCGCTCATCGCGCTTCTGGCGGGCGCATTGCCGAGCCTGCCGGGTTTTCTGGTGAATATTAAAGTGCTCTCGGCTGCCAGCGTGCCGCCCTTTCTCGCGCATATTTATAACTACGCATGGTTTGTTGGTTTTGGATTGGCGTTTGTGGTTTATCTGGTGGGAAGGAAACTGGCTTCTGAATTGCAACGCAGTGCCCGCGCAGAAAAATGAGTCTCTGGAGTAGCTGAATGAGCGACGACATCCTCCGATACACCGATTTGGCGGCTGCCATCCAATTGGCCAAGGCAAATGAAATGACGACGCGTGAAATCGTTCGTGAATTGACGAGAGGGATGACGTATTCAGAAGCTCTACGTTTGGCGAAAAGGGCAGCGCCGCTGCTGGACATCGGAACCGCGGAATTCATGCGGCTGAGGAAGAATAAATGAGGTTTAAGCCTCTTCAAGTTTGGCGAGGAAGCGGTCGCTGTAACCGTCTTTGCGCAATTTGGCCAAATCCACACGGCCTTGCTTCTTGAGCATTTTCTGTTTGATAGCTTTCAAAAGCGACCCGGTTCCCTTGTCCAATAACTCGGCTTCGCTCTTTGTGGCTTTTGTAGCTGCAACTTTCACAGGGGTATAATCGGCTGGATTCGTCAGGAATTCAATCCTGAATTTTTAGCGATTGCCTCGCTTCCCCCCGAGCCGGATTTTACATCAAAGGAACTTTTTTGTATGATGCTTGTCCAGCCTATGTCAGGTGACGGGAACATTCAGCGTTGAACATTTCGCAACGTACAGCCAAGATTGTCAGCGAAATTAAAATTAAAAGAAACGAATCCGCGTTTTAAGTTATGAAGAACATCCCGTTGCCTCCCTTTAGTCATCAACCGAAAAAATATACCGGCCTGTCCGCTGACGAAGTGCTCGCCAAGCGCAAGCAGTTCATGAATCCCGGCATTTTCCTTTATTACAAAAAACCCATCATGGTCGTCGAAGGTTCGATGCAGTATGTCTGGGACGAAACCGGCAAGCGTTATCTCGACGGTCTCGGCGGGATCGTGACGGTCAGTGTCGGACATTGTCATCCGCACGTCCTCGCGGCGGCAAATAAGCAGAATGAACTGCTTCAACATTCCACGACGATTTATCTGCAACCGAACGTGGTCGAATACGCCGAAAAGCTCGCCTCGAAAATGCCGGGCGAACTCAAGATGTGTTATTTCGTGAACTCCGGTTCGGAAGCGAATGATCTCGCGTTGCTCATGGCGCGCGCTTCAACGGGCAATTACGACATCATCGCCTTGCGCAACGCGTATCATGGCGGTAATTCATCCGGCATGTCGCTCACGGCGCACAGCAATTGGAAATACAATGTGCCGCACAGCTTCGGCGTGCATCATGCCATCGCGCCGTATCAGTATCGCGGGCCTTACGGTTATGACGACACTGCTGCCGGGAAAAAATATGCCGACGATGTGAAGTCGTTGATTGATTATGCCACGCCGGGAAAAGTCGCCGGGTTTATCGCGGAATCCATTCAAGGCGTGGGCGGGTTTGTGGAATTCCCGGAAGGCTATCTCAAGCAGACTTACGAATATGTGCGCGCGGCGGGTGGCGTGTGCATTGCGGACGAAGTGCAAACCGGCTTTGGCCGCACGGGCACGCATTTCTGGGGTTTTGAAACGCAGGACGTGATTCCCGATATCGTCACGATGGCGAAAGGCATCGGCAATGGTTGTCCGCTCGCGGCCGTGGTCACGACACCGAAGATTGCGCAGGCGATGGTCGGCAAAGTTCATTTCAACACGTTCGGCGGCAATCCCGTGGTCAGCGCGATCGGCAAAGCGGTTTTGGAAGTCATCGAGAACGAAAATCTTCAAGCGAACTCGCTCAAGCTCGGCGGTTACATTCTCGCCGGATTGAACAAGTTGAAAGAAAAACACAAAATCATCGGCGATGTGCGCGGCAAAGGACTGATGCTCGGCATCGAAATGGTGCGCGATCGCGAAACGAAAGCGCCCGCGTCCACCGAATGCGCGCAAGTGGTCGAGACGGCGAAGGACATGGGTTTTTTGATCGGCAAAGGCGGTTTATGGGGCCAGACGATCCGGTTCGCGCCACCGATGTGCATTACGCAGGCCGACGCGGATTTTCTGTTGCAGGTTTTGGACGAAGCGTTTGCCACGGTTTAAAAAACTATGAAATTCAACGAGTTTCTGGACTTGGCTTTGCGCTGGGCGCATGTGTTCGCGGGCATTATGTGGGTCGGCGCGACGTATTATTTTACCTGGCTGGACGGGCGTTTTGTGGAGTTGGAAGAAAAAGCGGAGAAGGGTGAGAATGCGGAAAAGTTCGTCTGGATGGTTCACAGCGGCGGATTTTATCTAGTCGAAAAGCAGAAACGCCCGTCGCTCATGCCGCAAACGCTGCATTGGTTTAAGTGGGAAGCGGCGCTCACGTGGATTACCGGTTTTCTGCTTTTCGGATTGCTCTATTACCATGGCGGCCTGCTTATCAGTTTTGAAGATTCGCCCATCAGCAAAGGCGCGGCGATTGGCTTGAGTGTGGGAATGCTCGCGGTAGGTTGGCTGGTTTACGATCTGTTGTGGATGTTTTGCAAAAATGAAATAGTCGGCGTGGTCATCTCATTTGTCCTTGTGGTCGCGGCTTCGTGGATTTCGTGCCGTTATTTCACCGGTCGTGGGGCGTATCTGCAAGTGGGCGCGATGATGGGAACCATTATGGCCGCAAATGTCTGGATGCGGATTCTGCCAGCGCAACGTCGCATGGTGGCCGCATTGAAAGAAGGCCGGGAACCGAACCTCGCCGAAGGCGCGCGCGCGAAATCGCGCTCCAAGCACAATTCGTTCATCGTGGTTCCGGTGGTATTCACGATGATCAGCCAGCATTACACGGGAACTTACGGCAGCCAGTATAACTGGATTATCCTTTCGGTAATGGTGCTGATCGGTTGGGGCGCGGCCAAACTGATTCGCGGCGCGTAGGGCAGGGTGGGTCAGTGTGCCTCGGCGTGAATTCCTGTTTGAACATTTTTGGAACAATGGCCGCAGCATTTATGCTCGGGTGTGAAATTCGCGGCATGACTTTCGTGCTCCTCGTTATACAGGGCGGTTTCTTTGTGCAACAGCAGGCTGATGATGAACAACCCGGCCAACACCGCGCCCAGTGGCAGCGCCAGGAAAAAAAGTGGATTTCGGACCATCACAAGGTTGGTGGAAAACAGAAGTCCGGTCATCAATCCGATCACCGAACCCGCCAGCAGCAGTTTGGATAATTTTGACATAAGTAATGTGTGTTGCCGGAACACCATCCCACGTTTCAAATTAACCCTCTTCTCAAATTTTGCCAAAGAGCGACCGTTTTTTGATAAAAAAAAGACCGGCCAACGTGGCCGGTCTTGAGAATGAATGCAGAAAATCACTGTTGCGCGACCGGAGCCGGCGAGGCGGGCTTCGACGGAATTGAGACGGACAAATAATTAACCAGCGACGCGATCTGGGCTTCCGATAGAAAACCGCCTTCGGCTTGGGCGAACGAGGGCATCAACGTGCCGGGTTTGCCGTGCTCGATCCAATTCTTCCAGAACGCGGGATTCGTCGGTTCTTTCAAGGCATGAAGATCGGGGACCATTGGATTGCGATGCTCGCCGTCGTGGCAGATGCCGCAGGCAGCGGCGTAAAGTTCGCGGCCCATTTTATTTTTGGCGGGCTCAACGTGGCAGGAGGCGCAATCGCCTTTGAACACCGCCTGACGATCCGCCAAGGCGATTTTCTGATTCTCTTCGCGGTTCATCGCCGACATAGGCGCTGGCGCGGGCAGAATGATGGATTTGACATATAAAACTTTAGAACCTTTGTCGGTGTTTACCGTCAAGGTTTTCGTCACGGTGCCGGTGTGGCCGGCGATATTCATCGTGGCGCTGATCTCGCCATGATCGCCGGGAGCCAGGGTCCAGGGCTGGGACGGCAACTTTGCCACCGTGCAACCGCAGGAGGTTTGGACGAAATTGACGACCACGCTTTCAGAAGAAATATTGGTCAGGCTGAAGTTGAATTTACCTTGGGCTTCGCCAGCTTTCGCCGTGTATTCTTTTGTCTCGGCATCAAAGGCAAGAAGCTTGTCCACCGAGGGCGGCGGCGCGGGGGGGGTGACTTGGACGACTGGCGCGGCCGGAATAACAGGAGCCGGGTTGGTATTCGTTTGGGCCTGCAATACCAGTGCACTTAAAACACTAGCCGCTACCATAGCCGTTAAAAAAATAAAGCTTCGTTTCATAAGACCGGCGCAATGCTAATGAAAGCCAAAGATTTTGGCCAGCGGAAAACGAAGCCTGACGTGTGCGGGAATGGTAAAATGCGGTACAGCGCCTACTTTTTAACGTGATTGAAGACCAGCTTGGTCATTTCAAACATGGTCACCTGTTCGCGGCCATCGAAGACCGCTTTGAGATTTTCGTCAGCGTTGATGCGGGTTTTGTTGGTGGAATCCTGTAGATTATGGCTGCGGATATAATCCCAAAGTTTCTTGGTCACTTCGGTGCGCGGCAGCGGTTCACTGCCGATAATGGCGGCGAGTTTTTCGTCAGGTTGCACCGGTTTCATGAACGCGGCGCTTGGTTTACGTTTAGTTTTGGTTTCGATGTCAGCCATAAAAGTTTCCCTTGAATTTGTTTCAAGCTACGTGGTTTTCTGCTTTCCAGCCAATAGGGTATTCACCCAGCGGTCAAGAACGATTCAGGGCGCTTAATACCGCCTTCACCGACGCCAATTCAATGTTCGTATCCACGCCCGCGCCCCAGCGGGTGAGTCCGTCGGCATGTTTGATTTGGATATAAGCAATCGCCGCCGCTTCTTCGCCAGAGCTGAGCGCATGTTCACTATAGGCAATGATCTCGAAACGCGGTCCACCCGCTTGACCGAAACCATGAACAAGTGCGGCCAGCGGACCATTTCCACGGCCAACCATATGAAACTGCATCTCATCACGAAAAAAAGTTGCATCGCACAGAACTTGGCCATTTTCACTCGTTGTGCGAAATGTTCCAAGGCGCCACGGTGATGTGCGTTCAATATATTCGGTCCAGAACATTTGCTTGAGTTCAGTCGCGCTGACCTCGCGACCGAGGCGATCCACTTTGTCGTTCGCAATCGGGCCGAACTCGCGTTGCATGTCCTTCGACAACTCGATGCCGAACTCGCTGGCAAGCAAGTATGCCACGCCGCCTTTGCCGGACTGGCTGTTGACGCGAATCACTTCGCGGTATTCGCGACTGATGTCGCTCGGATCAATCGTAAGATAAGGCACGTCCCAATGATCGCGGTTTCCGCTTTCCCATTCGGTCAAACCTTTCTTGATCGCGTCCTGATGCGAGCCGCTGAACGCGGTGAAAACCAATTCGCCCGCATACGGCTGGCGTGGCGGCACCGTCATGCCGGTACAACGTTCGTAAACTTCTATGATCAAATTGAGATTCGAGAAATCCAACTTCGGGTTAATGCCGTGCTGATAAAGATTCAACGCCACCGTCACGATATCGAGATTGCCGGTGCGCTCACCATTTCCAAAAAGCGTGCCCTCGACGCGATCCGCGCCCGCGAGCAAACCGAGTTCCGTCGCGGCAACGCCGGTGCAGCGGTCATTATGCGTGTGCAAACTGACGATGAGTGATTCGCGGTTTTTGATATTCCGACAAATCCATTCGATCTGATCGGCGTAAACATTCGGCATCGCGACTTCGACGGTGTCCGGCAGATTCAAAATCATTTTGTGACCGGGCGTCGGTTGCCAGACATCCATGACGGCTTCAGAAATTTCTTTGGCAAACTCCACTTCCGTCGCCGAAAAACTTTCCGGCGAATACTGAAGCATCACTTCCGTGCCTTTGAGACGGGGTAAACGTTCCTTAATCCATTTCGCGCCCTGCACGGCGATGGCTTTGATTTCGTCCTTCGATTTTCCAAAAACCACGCGGCGTTGGGCGGGGGAGGTGGAGTTGTAAAGATGGATGATTGCTTTCTTCGCCCCGACCAGTGACTCAACGGTGCGCTCGATCAAATCCTCGCGCGCCTGCACGAGCACCTGCAACCAGACATCGTCGGGCGCGCGTTTTTCCTCGATCAACCGGCGATTGAATGTGAATTCCGTGTTCGACGCGGAAGGAAATCCAACTTCGATTTCCTTAAAGCCGACTTTCACGAGCGTCTGAAACAGTTCGAGCTTCTGGCTTACGTTCATCGGCACGGCGAGCGCCTGGTTGCCGTCGCGCAAGTCCACGCTGCACCAGCGCGGAGCCTGCGAGAGGATACGATTGGGCCATTGCCGGTCGGGCAAACGAACCGGCGGAAAAGCACGGTATTTTTTTGACGGATCTTTGAGCATGACTGCCTTTATTTGTAGCGGCGGTCTGTGACCGCCGGAATCTTTTTATTTCTTCGCTCGCAT
>JBEEGR010000104.1:0-3348 GCA_041166985.1 Verrucomicrobiota bacterium
ACGACTTCCATGCCCATGACATAATTGCGCGTGACGCCGTATTTCAAACCGCGCAGGCCGCCGGAATTTTCCGCGACGTTGCCGCCGATGGTGGAAATCTTCATCGAACCGGGATCGGGCGGATAAAACAAACCCGCCGCATTCGCCGCATCGGAAATCGCCTGTGTCGTGACGCCGGTCTCAACCAGCATTGTGAGATTCGCACGGTCGAGTTCGAGAATTTGGTCCATCTTCACGAGGCAAAGGACGATGCAGTCCGCGACCGGCAAGCTGCCGCCGCTCAATCCCGTGCCGGAACCGCGCGTGACGACGGGAGTTTTTGTTTCATTCGCCAACTTTAAAATGGCAACGACCTTTTCGGTGGAAGTGGCGAGCACGACGCAACCGGGCATTTGCCGCAACGCCGCCGTGCCGTCGAAAGAGTAGGGGATGAGGTCTTCTTTGTCGGTGAGGACATTTTGCGGTGCGACGATGCAACGGAGTTTGGAAATAATGTTTGGCGCGAGTGCCATTCTGCGCCCGAGCATGTTTCAGCGAATCGCGGGGGTCAAGGAAAGGTGAGACGGTTTTACGTCCTTCATCGCAACTGCTTCAGAATTTTGTCAGTGGTTTGCTCAATAACTTGAACATCCTCAACATCCATACCGAAACGAGGTGCCCACTTCCAAGGTAAGAATTCCTTCTTGCGAATGATGCCCGATTTCGCAAATCGCAGCTCGTAGCCGTTTCGCACCCAGTCCTCATACAACGAAATGTTAATTCCGTCTTCCTCGTGTGTCTGCACATGCCGGATCAGCTTCTGGCGTCGAGTTCGGAGCCCCAGCCGCCAGACAAAAATTCCGGCTGACACCAATCCGGCTGCCAGTGCGAGCAATGGAGAGTGACGCTTGTATATGGCGAACAACAAAACCGCTAGAAGAGACAGATGTGCCGCGGTGCTGGCAAGAAGAACCAAGAGACTCCCTTTCTTGCCAAAACGGCGCAGATAGCCGCCTCTACTCCAATCCCGCAACATAAACATAGGCACGGGCAGGTGTGACGCAATGAGTATACTACAGCCACAAAACACGGCGGTAAGTATGGGGCTACTCATGGTTCAATTGAGGCGATGCGAATCATATAATTCTATCCCTTGTAAATATCATGCGTGCCGATGTCCACTGTTACGACACAATCTCCTTCGATGTAGAAAACCGCGCGTAAATCGCCTTCAATATCCACCGCGTAAATGGTCCGGCCATAGTAAGCGGAGAGTCGGTGAATCTTGTGGGCGCGCAGACGAGGGTCAAAAGGATTTTCCTTGAAAATTTTCCAGGCTCGCCGTGTGGATTCTTTTTGGCTCGCGCTGAGGTCGTAAAAGCTTTCCCAGAAATTCTCGGTCGGCTTGAACCGGTATTTCATTTCTTCCGCCGCCGGGACGGAGGCGGAGCACCGCTCAATACCGTGTCCATGTCCACAAAGCGTCCCGCTTCAACGTCAGCCATGCCACGCTTGAACGATTCGGGAATCCAGGAGTCGTCGTTTTCGACAACGTACTTGGTGACTTGCGCTCGTTCTGCCGGCGGCAGGTGTTTGAATTGTTCAATCACTTCTTGTGCGCTCATGAAGCTAATTAGCCATAAAAATTGCGCCTGAGCAAGCCTGCTCTCTCTGAGACTTTGTGATGCGAGACGATTGAATTTTCAACCGCCACTTGAAACTCATGTCACTCGCACTTACCTTGCGCGCGCAATGTCGAAGTCGTCTGCGCGGTCAGTGATTCGCCTCCGGGGCGTCCGCCACAACAATCTTAAAAATTTTGATCTCGACCTGCCGCTCAACCAACTCATCGTCGTCACCGGTCTGAGCGGTTCAGGGAAGAGTTCGCTTGCCTTTGATACGCTGTTTGCGGAAGGACAGCGGCGTTACATCGAAACCTTTTCACCGTACGCGCGGCAATTTTTCGATCGCATGGACAAACCGCAGGTGGACAGCATCGAAGGCATTCCGCCCGCTATCGCCATCGAGCAACGCAACGCCGTCAAATCCACGCGCTCAACCGTCGGCACGATGACGGAGATCACCGACTACATGAAATTGCTGTGGCCGCACATCGCGCAATTGCATTGCCGGCAATGCGGGCAACTCGTGCGAAAGGATTCGCCGCAGGATATTTGGGAAGCGATTGTAGCGGCGGTCTGTGACCGTCGCATTTTGGGCAAAATTTTTAACGACGCTCATAGAGCGCCGCTACAAGCCGAGGCGCTCATTACCTTCGATTTGCCACTTTCAGAAAAGCTTTCGTTGGAAGAATCGCTGGCACTGATTTCCAAACAAGGTTATCAGCGATTGCTGCTCAAGGGAGAACTCGTGCGCTTGGACGAGATTGTGGCGAATGTTGCGCAATACACTTCGCGACTTACGCATCTCACGGTTGTCCAGGACCGCCTGAAGCCGATTCCCGCCAATCGCGCGCGTTTCGTCGAAGCCTGCGAGCAAGCCTACCATTTCGGCAAAGGCAAACTGGCGATTCACGAATTAACTGCGGCGAATTCGAAATTTGAAATTCGCAATTCAAAATTATTTTCGAAACGTTTGCACTGCGCTCAATGCGACATCGAATATCGCGAACCGACCGCGGCCTTGTTTAGTTTCAATCATCCCGTCGGCGCATGTCCGGCGTGCAAAGGTTTTGGGCGAATCATTTCGATTGATTACGACCTCGTGATTCCCGATCGCTCGAAGACTTTGGCGGAAGGTGTGGTGAAGCCGTGGCTGACCGGCACCGGCGCGGATTCGCAACGCGATTTGATGCGCATGGCGAAGCATTTTGAAATTCCGACCGACGTGCCGTTCGAGAAGCTGCCGAAGAAATGGCAGGACTTGGTCATCAACGGCGAACCGGACTACGGCAAAGATGAAGAACATGAATGGCAGCGCGCGTGGTATGGCGTGAAGGGCTACTTCCGCTGGCTCGAATCAAAGGCTTACAAGATGCACGTGCGCGTGCTGCTCTCGCGTTATCGCGCTTACACGCTGTGTCCGGAATGCAACGGCGCGCGGTTTCAGCCGGAGACGTTGCTGTATCTTGTTCCCGTAGCGGCGACTCGGCAGAGCGCCGCTAATCAAAATGAAGACCAATCAGCGGCACTCTGCCGAGATGCCGCTACGAAAATTACTCTCGCCGATTTCTACCAACTTCCGATTCGCGATGCGCTGGAGTTCGTAAACAAATTTGCCGAATCAAAAAAATTCAAACCAACCGATCCGATTGGGCTGGTCTTCAGTGAAGTCCGCGCGCGACTCGGTTATCTCAATGAAGTTGGCTTGAGTTATCTCACGCTTGACCGTGCCACGCGCACGCTTTCC
>JBEEGR010000105.1:0-2770 GCA_041166985.1 Verrucomicrobiota bacterium
GGCACGCTGGCCTACGCGTTCGGCGCGGGGAACGCGGTGGTTTCCACACCATACTGGCACGCGTCGGAATTGTTGACCGAAGAACGCGGCAAGCTTGTGCCATTCCGCGACAGCCAGGCCATCGCGACGGCGGTGGTTGAATTGTTGCGCGACGAAACACTGCGCCATTCAATGCGCAAGAACGCCTACAAGCTCGGACGTGAAATGATCTGGAGCCGGGTCGCGCAGCTTTATGTGAAGTCCTTTGAGCGGGCGCGACAGGATCACAGTTTCGTCGGCCGAAAATCTTCACCGATCAAGACGCTCGACGAACAGCCGGGTCAGTTGCCCGAATTGAAGCTGGACCATCTCTTTCGGATGAGCGATTCGACCGGCATTTTTCAACATGCGAGTTTCACCGTGCCGAATTTTGCCGAGGGCTACTGCACTGATGACAACGCCCGCGCGCTGGTGCTGGCGCTGATGCTGCAACAATTGGGTTATGGTTCATCGCGCGTCAACGAACGCGCCGCCACTTACGCCGCATTTTTGAATCACGCTTTCAATGCCGAGAACAAGCGCTTCCGCAACTTCATGAGCTTCGACCGGCGCTGGCTGGAAGAAGTCGGCTCGGAAGATTGCCAGGGTCACGCCTTGTGGGCGCTCGGTTTATGCGTCGCGCAGGCGGGTCAGGGCAGTTTTCAAATGCTTGCGGCGCAACTTTTTGAACAGGCGTTGCCCGTGGCCGCCGAGTTTGCGTCGCCACGCGCGTGGGCGTTCACGCTCCTCGGCATTGACGAATATCTGCAGCGGTTGAGCGGCGACCGGCGCGTAAATCAGATTCGCGACACGCTCACGGCAAAACTGATGCAGCGTTACGCGGACGCCGCGACGAACAATTGGCATTGGTTCGAAGACGTGGTTTCCTACGCGAACGCGCGGTTGCCGCAGGCGATGATTCTCAGTGGACGTTCTATGAACAACGCCACGATGGTAGAAACCGGACTCAAAGCGTTGCGCTGGCTCGTCAAAATTCAGACTTCGGAGGCCGGCTCCTTCCGTCCGGTCGGCTCGAATGGATTTTATCCACGCGGCAAGGAACGCGCGCTTTTCGACCAGCAACCAATTGAAGCGATGGCCACAGTCTCTGGTTGCATCGAGGCGTATCAGGCAACGGGCGACGCGTTCTGGATCGCCGAAGCTCATCGCGCGTTCGAATGGTTTTTGGGCCGAAACGACTTGGGCCTCGCGCTCTATGATGCCGGCTCGGGCGGCTGTCGCGATGGCCTGCACATGGATCGCTTGAGCCAGAACCAGGGCGCGGAATCCACGCTGGCTTTTCTCATCGCGTTGGCGGAAATGCAGTCACTGCACAACACCCTCACCAGTTTCAAAGAACCCGCCATCAATGGCAACGAACGGCACAGAGAACTTATCGAAATGAAATTATGATCCCGCCCAAAGCGACCACTCTCCACGCAAAACGCATTGGGCCGACTCTGACTCCGGATCGTTCACGCGTGTTGATGCGCCCGTTTCGTCCCACCACCGACGACATCGCGCGCAGGATTGTGTTGCGCGTCATGGCGCTTTCAGAGAAAGAAGTCGCGCGCGTCTTGCGCGAGGTGCTGGCGGAATTTGGCGCGCGGCATGTGGAAGTTAAAAAGTTTTTTCGGAATCGCTTTGCGAAAGTGCGTCAGTATCTGGCCAACGGAGAAAAGCCTTCGAGCACACGGCAAGCACTCATCGGCGCTTATTTCACGCACGAATATTCGCCCGAATCGGCGGCGTTGTTCAATCCTTCCATCGTGCCGCATCCCGATCAAAGCGGAGTGCCGCGCGGCTCGCTGCGTTTCATCCTGAGCCTGCGCGCCACCGGCGAAGGCCATATTTCCTCCATCACGTTTCGCGAGGGGATCGTCAACGCCCAACATCGCATCACACTCACTCGGCCGGTGGCGTTTGCGACGGAACCGGACCGTATGCCGAATGTCGCTTACGAAAAGCCGCTGTTCGCGCGCAAACTCCAGGAACTGGGTGTGCAAAATAAATTTTGCCGCTGCGTGCTGGATCAGCTTGGCGACACCTTCACGATGAAAGATCTGCGCCGCATTCTGCCTGCGGAACGCAAGGGGACCGAAATGGCCGATGTGTCGGCGGCTGATCGCGCCGCGCGCGGAATGCTGTTGCTGGCCGAGTCGAATTACGAGGTGTGCTTTGCGGAAGGGCATCCAGTTTCGCAACGTGTTATTTTTCCGTCCACGCCCAGCCAGAGCAACGGCATCGAGGATGCGCGGTTTGTCCGCTTCCAGAATGACGATGGCAGCTTCACCTATTACGCGACCTACACGGCTTACGATGGAAAAATTATCTTACCGCAGTTGCTGGAAACTTCAGATTTCGTCCACTTCAAATTCATCACGCTCAATGGTCCCGCCGTGCAGAACAAAGGCATGGCACTGTTCCCGCGAAAAATTGACGGCCATTACGCGATGATCTCGCGGCAGGACGACGAGAACATTCTGATCATGTTCTCGGACAACATTCATTTCTGGGCCGAGCCGAAACTGTTGCTCTCGCCCGCGCAGCCGTGGGAATTCATCAAGATGGGCAACTGCGGTTCGCCCATCGAAACGGAAGCGGGCTGGCTGGTGTTGAGCCACGGCGTCGGCGCAATGCGCAAATATTGCATTGGCGCATTCCTGCTCGATTTAAAAGATCCCACGCGGGTCATCGGCCGATTGCACGAACCATTGCTCGCTCCGAATGAGGACGAGCGCGAGGGCTATGT
>JBEEGR010000106.1:0-9253 GCA_041166985.1 Verrucomicrobiota bacterium
GCCTTCGCAATCGGAGAAATCCAGCTCACCCAGCCACGGTCAATGTCCGTCTCATCAACTCCGACAATGCGATAACTGGACTCTTCTCCGCTGCGTTCACGCACCGTAACCGTTGCGCCGAACCGAACGCGATCAGCCGGTTCGCGCGGGCGCTCGACAATGACCGCGCTGGCCAGACTTTCCTGAAGTTGTTGAATGCGCTGGTTCAGCGCTTGCAGTTTAAGTGAGTCGCCTGTTGGTAAATCGGTCATTAACCGTGGACGCTCCACTTCCACCAGATGATTCAATTCTCGGCGCAATCGTTCCGCGCCGTCGGGTGTGATATAATTTTTCGCGCCGGGAGGTAAAACGGATGCGGGTCGGGAGACAACCGCAATATCCGGCAGATCGTCCTCGCGGGTAAATGCCTTGCTCATTTTCCATTTTAATGCGTAAACGGAATCAAACAAGGCGGGCGGTACCCTCGGACGAATTTTTAATCTGCGCGGACTCAACCGGCAAAATATTGGCTAACCCAGAACCGGTTCCGCACTTTTCGCGGCTCTGACCGGCTTTTTTGCGGGACCGAAGGCGAGCGTAAGTTTGTAACGCAGCAGATTATGACACGGAGTTATTTTGATCGTCTCCTTGTTGCGCCAGCCGTTGCAGCGCATTTCACCCGCCGCCGTGGTGCGATGTTTGGCGATGGTCCCGGCCAGCACATCGCTTAGATCGAAATCGCCGCAGACGCATTCCTTGTTGAGACAATCAAAACGAAACACCGACTTCGCGTGATCAAGATTGACGATGTATTTAATCTGGCCGCTCTGGTTGATGCCATCGGGCGGAAAGAAAGTCAGCTCCACGCGCAACGATTTCAATTTGGGAAATTTGGCAGAAAGGCTGAGCGATTCCTTGATCCGCAGGTCCTCCCCCTGGCGATATTCGGCCCGGGGACCGAGTTTTTGGTGACGCATAATCTTTGATTTACCGGGCGCGAGGATAGCAGCCGCCGGAGTTCCCGTCTGTAATAATCGGTTGAAATTTTGGTGGTGGTTCATCGGTGCGTTTTCCGGCGCGCGGCGGCGCCTTTTTTGCCCAGGGCTGTTCGTATTCGTTTGGGCAGGTGTTTAATGGTCTGTTTCTTTTTAGCGGCGCTGGCTGCTTTCCGAATATTTTTTTTGGCCGCGACGCTTTGTTTTTTGGAAGCCATAACAATTTTCTATCCGGCAACCATCGTCCGTCCTGGACAAAAATTAAAACGGGGTTTATGCCCCAGCACTGGAACACCCGGTTGCCTTCTTGTCAGGAGAGATTTCGTGGCTCATGCTCAAAGTGTGAATGCGAATGAGACTTACGATTATGATGTCGCGGTGGTTGGCGGCGGCAGCGGCGGATACGCCGCGGCGCGAACTGCCGCGGGCGCGGGTCTCAAAACCGTGGTCATCGAAGGCGGCGAAGAAGTCGGCGGCTTGTGTATTCTGCGCGGCTGCATGCCGACGAAAGCGTTGCTGTACGCGGCGGAGGTCATGCACCTCGCGTCCCACGCTGAACCATGGGGCATCCGCGCGGAAAGCGTGAATTTTGATTTCGCGAAGGTGATGGCGCGAAAAAACCGGCTCATCAAAGAGTTCGCGGATTATCGCGCGCAGCAACTCACCGGCAGCAAATTTAATTTTATTCGGGCCATGGCGCGGTTTGTTGACAGCCACACGATGGAATTAAGCACCGGTGAAAAGCTGACCGCGAAACATTTTATTCTCGCCACCGGTTCGTCTGTCGCGCCGAGTCCCCTGCCCGTTTTAAATGATGTCGGCTATCTCACCAGCGATTCCGCGCTCAAACTTTCTCAACTCCCGAAGTCGCTCATCGTTCTGGGCGGCGGCGCGGTAGCGCTTGAGTACGCGCAGTTCTTCGCCCGCTTCGGCGTGAAGGTGACGTTGATCCAGCGCAGCCCGCACGTGTTGCATGAAATGGATACCGACGCCGCAAAAACGATTGAAGGGGTTTTCCGCCGCGAAGGCATTACCGTTTACACCGGAACGAAACTGACCCATGGCCGAAAACTCGGCGGCCAGAAGGAAATTTTCTTCGAGCACGAAGGCGAAACCAAACGCGCGCTGGCCGAGGAAATTTTTTTCGGGCTGGGCCGAATTCCCAATGTCGGTTCGCTTGGCCTGGATAAAATTGGCGTCGAACTCGAATTTGGCCGCATCAAAACGAACGCGCAGATGCAAACATCCCTGCCGCACATTTATGCCGCCGGCGATTGCACTGGCCTGCATGAGATTGTTCATATCGCGATTCAGCAAGGCGAAACCGCCGCCTACAATATCTCGCATCCGCCTCACATGAAGCCGATGGATTATCGGCTGCTCACCGAAGTCGTTTTCACCGATCCGCAGATTGCGGCCGTGGGCTTGACGGAAAAACGAGCGCAGGTGCGGAACATTCCTTATCTCGTGGCGAGTTATCCATTCGCCGATCACGGCAAATCAATCATCATGGAAGCCAAGGATGGTTTTGTGAAATTACTGGGCGATCCGCGCACCGGCGAAATTCTCGGCGGCAGTTGCGTCGGGCCGATGGGCGGAGAGCTTCTTCATGAAATCATCGCCGCCATGCATAAACGCATGACCGTCCATGAACTGGCGGCCATGCCGCACTATCATCCCACGCTCGCGGAAATCTGGACTTACCCTGCCGAGGAGCTGGTGGAGCAGATCCGTCTCTGACCTGAAAACAAAAAAGGCCGCGTCGAAACGCGGCCCTGTTTTAGAACGGCTTGGTTTACGGCAGAATTTCCAAAGCTGCTCCTGTTATTTTCAACGAAGCCCGCAGCAAAATGGTATCGCCATTTTTGTCGCCGTCTCCGGTCAGTTGCGCGGTCACTGCGTTGGCTTGGCCAATGACTACGCCCTGGCTATCCAGAACGCTCTTGGATTTGGTCGTGGCGAACCCGCGGATATCGAAATGCAGCGTGAGATCGGGAAAGCCGCCCCGATCACGCAGCCGCAAACGCTGGATATCAATCGTAGTCGCGACAAATTTCCCGGTGGTCGTGTCCAGTGCGGACGCGCTGAGAGATTCACTGCGGGTTTCCAAAATGAAGAACGATGTCACGTCCACCCGAAGCGCGCCGTCCTGAATGACAATCAGGGAATTGTCCGTCGGCAACAGCGGAGTGATGAACAAAAGTTTTGCATTGCTCGACAAAACATTGGTCGTGGAAACGCCCAGGACCTGAATCACCTGGTCGGTCGTCAGTTTAGACGGGACAATGGCGGTGGTCACAACTGTGCCGTTCGTCACCGGATCGCTCTGTTTGTAAATCGCAGAGGAGAGAGTGATGGTTTGAACCAGGTTGGTTTGAGCCGCTTCGCCACGCAACGCGCAGAACGCTGTCGCGAAACAGGTGATGAGAAGTTTTAGATGGGTTTTCATAGTTATTATAATTTTTATGGCCCGTAAAAAGCAGCCCCTGGAAGTTCTATAGTTTTCCAGACGTTCACGCGAACAAAAACTTGCGCCATTTTCGGAACCTTTGGATTGCGCCAACGGAAGGAAAACCGCTAACGTTCCGCCCGTGAATTCGTCGGAATCGCTTGGAATCATCGCGGGAAACCGCTCCCTGCCGCTGTTGTTCGCGCAACAGGCGCGCAGTCTCGGTGTGAAACGGCTCGTGGCGGTCGCCTTTGAAAATGAAACGGATCCCGCACTGGCCTCGTTGGTTGACGAAATCGTCTGGCTCAAAGTCGGCCAGCTTTCCAAAATGATTGCCGCCTTCACCGATCGCGGCGTCAAACAATGCGTGATGGCCGGCCAGATCGCGCCAAAAAATCTTTATGATCTGCGCCCCGATCTGCGCGCGATGGGTGTATTGTTTCGCTTAAAAGAAAAAAATGCGCACACCATCTTCGGCGCGATTGCGGACGAACTCAAAAAAGACGGCGTCGAACTGGTGGACGCCACGCCCTGGCTCAAACCGCTGATGCCCGCCAACGGATTTTCGCTTGGCCCCAAACTTTCAAGTGAACAGCGAACTGATGTGGAATTCGGTTTCCGCATCGCCAAAGAAGTTTCCCGCCTGGAAATCGGCCAGCTTACCGTCGTGAAAAATGGCACAGTCCTCGCCGTCGAAGGCTTTGAAGGCACGGACAAATGCCTTACGCGCGGCGGCGAACTCGCTGGCAAAGACGGCGGCGCGGTCGCGGTCAAAGTGGCGAAGCTCAATCACGACATGCGCTTTGATATTCCTTGCATCGGCGCGCAAACCTTAGAAACCTGTGCGGCGGCGAAAATTTCCGTACTCGCGCTCGAAGCGGGAAAAACCTTGCTGCTCGAAAAAGAACTGTGCGAACGCCTCGCCACAAAAAATAAAATTTCAGTGATAACCATTGAATAATTTTCAACTCGAAACCCACAACACGAAACTCGAAACCTTTTATCAATGTTAACTTCACACGAACTCTTCGGCTTCATGTCGCCGACGCTGGCCAACGAAATCATCACCTTCATCTTTGAAACGGAAAAGGCGACTTACCGGGCCACGCTCAACGGCGTCGCCGAATCCCGGCATGTGCGCCCGGTCTTTCTCGAACGCCAGGCCAAAACGCAGCGGCACGCCACCATGATTTCCGCTCTGGGCAAACCGGCGTTGGAAATGATCGCCGGCAATCTGATTCGCACGTGGTTGTTGAAAAAATACAAAGGCATGTTGGTGGATTTTCTCAACGCGCTCGAAATCAAAAATGAGGAAGGGGTCGTCGAAGACCTTCCTGCCGGCGTGGACGACGCGAAGCTCAAGTCCGCCGTGGACGTGTTGCTTGCGAAGTATCCGCATGAAGCCGTCGCCGTTTATCTGAATGCCTTCAACGATATGAACGAGGCGAACTGGGCCAATCTTAAAACGACTCTGGAATCGGATGCGCGTTTGCAACTCGGCGCCACCGCCGGTTGACGATCAGTGTGCAACCCGTAATTGAACCTTGAAATTCATTCATAAAGATTTCCTGCTGACGACGAGAACAGCGCGCCGGCTTTATCACGAATTCGCGGAAGACCAGCCGATTTTTGATTATCATTGCCACCTCTCGGCGCGGGACATCGCGCAGAATCGGCAATTCAAAAACCTTTTTGAAATCTGGCTCGAAGGCGATCACTATAAATGGCGCGCCCTGCGCACTGACGGCGTGGCCGAGCGTTTCTGCACCGGCGACGCCTCGCCTTACGAAAAATTTCTCGCCTGGGCCAGGACCGTGCCGCACACGCTGCGTAATCCGCTTTATCACTGGACGCATCTCGAACTGGCGCGCTACTTCGGCATCGGGGAACTTTTGAGCGAGAAGACCGCCGCGAAAATCTGGAAACAGGCCAACGCGCGGCTCGCCACTCCGGCGCTGACGACACAGGGCATCCTCAAAAAATTTAAAGTCAAAGTCGTCTGCACCACTGATGACCCGGCGGACAGCCTCGAAGATCATCGCGCCTTTGCAAAGTCCGGTCATCTCACAAAAATGTTGCCTGCGTTCCGGCCAGACAAAGCGTTGACGGTAAATGCGCCTGCCGTTTTCAATTCCTGGCTCGATCAATTGGCCGCCGCCGCTGACACGGACATCAACAGCTTCAGCGCGTTTATGACCGCGTTGAAAAAGCGTCATGATTTTTTTCATTCACAAGGCTGCCGTTTGTCCGACCATGGGTTGAGTCATTGCTTCGCTGATTTTCCGTCGGAGAAGATTGCGTCGGGAATTTTCAACAAGGCGCGGCGCGGCAAGCCAGTTTCGCCAGTCGAATACGGCCAATTCGCGTCTTACCTGATGTTGTATTTCGGTCGCCTCGATGCCGAGCGCGGCTGGACCAAGCAGCTCCATCTTGGCGCGCTGCGCAACAACAATACGCGCCTGCTCAAGCAACTCGGACCCGACACGGGCTTTGATTCGATTGGTGATCTTCCGCAAGCACAGACGCTTGCCGCGTATCTCAACCGACTCGACGCGGAAAATTCTTTGCCGAAAACGATCGTTTATAATTTGAACCCGCGCGACAACGCCGTCTTCGCTTCCATGATTGGCAATTTCCAGGACGGCACGATTACCGGAAAAATCCAATACGGTTCGGGCTGGTGGTTTCTGGACCAGAAGGATGGCATGGAACAGCAGATGAATGCGCTTTCAAATCTCGGCCTGCTTTCGCGCTTTGTCGGCATGGTTACGGACTCGCGGTCATTCATGAGTTATCCGCGCCACGAATATTTCCGTCGCATACTTTGCAATCTCATCGGGCGCGACGTGGAAAACGGCGAGTTGCCGAACGATGACAAATTAATCGGCCCGATGATCCGCAACATTTGCTATCAAAACGCGGAAACGTATTTCGCGTTTCCATCCAGCGCTCCGGCGGGCAGCAGAAGTAAATAAAACTGGATTGGCAAATTCTCGTGGAAAGGATAAACCAAGCCATGCAAAGCCACCCATCCCGCTCGGGTAATTATCGTGGGCTGATCTGTGCCGGCATTTCACTATGAGCACTGAAACTCAAAAACCAAAAACGCCTGCGACTCTGAGCTTCAATTCGATTAACGAAAGCATCGGTCGCCATCGGTGGACGATCTGCGCCCTGGTCTTCGCCGCGACGACAATCAATTACCTTGATCGCAACGTCCTCGGCCTCCTCAAGCCCGTACTCACGGCTGCGGGCGTGTTCGGTGAGGATAAGGTTCAGGAGGTGAACTATTCCCATGTCGTGATCTGTTTTCAGGTCGCTTATGCGCTGGGCATGCTTCTGGCCGGCAAGATCATTGACAAAGTGGGCACAAAATCGGGCTATGCCTGGTCGCTCATCGGCTGGAGTTTCGCCGCTATTGGGCACGCGTTCGGCCATCACACGTGGAGTTTCGGATTCTGGCGGGCGGCGTTGGGCATCACCGAAGCAGGAAATTTCCCAGCCGCCAACAAGACCATCGCGGAGTGGTTTCCCAAGAAGGAGCGGGCGTTCGCCACCGGTCTCTACAATTCGGGCACCAACATCGGCTCCATCGTCGCCCCACTCTTCGTGCCCTACGTCGCGAAGCACTGGGGTTGGGAATGGGCGTTCATTCTCACGGGCGTGGTTGGCCTGATATGGCTGGCGTTCTGGTATAGCCTGTATGCCACGCCGTCGGCAAAACTCCAGAGCGGAAAACTTTCCCAGGCGGAATATAATTTCATCCACAGCGACGTGGATGAGCAGGCGGCCGAGCAAACCGAAATTGGAAAGTCGACAGTCTCGTGGTTCAAACTCCTCACGTTTCGGCAGACGTGGGCTTTCTTCGTCGGCAAGTTCATGACCGATCCCATCTGGTGGTTTTTTCTCTTCTGGCTGCCTGCTTTTCTGGCGGGAGAAAATATGCGCAAAATCAAAGCATACGCGGCGAATTCTGGTGCAGCGGGCGAACAAGTCAGGGCGTTTCTCGCTGGGAACCCCAACCTCAAGGGTACTCTGCCTGCCTTCATTACTGACATCCCCGGCGTCATTAGTTGGCCCTTCGCCGTCGCGGTCGTTTACACCGTCTCCACGGTTGGTTCCATCTTTGGCGGCTGGCTGCCTAAACATTTTATCAATGGCGGTATGGACGCCAACAAGGCACGTAAATTGTCGATGTTCATCTATGCTTTGTTCCCGCTCACAGTGCTGCTCGCCTCGCGCCTCGGTGCGATCCATACTTGGCTGGCCGTGGCCACCATCGCCATCGCCTGCGCGGCACACCAGGCCTGGTCAGCTAATATTTTCACGACGGTTTCAGACATGTTTCCGAAGAAGGTGGTCGCTTCGGTCACGGGCATCGGCGGCATGGCCGGCGCGGTGGGTGGCATTCTCATCGCCTACACTGCCGGTCTCCTGCTCCAGCACTTTAAAGATCTGGGAAAGATCGAAGTGGGCTACGGCATCATGTTTATGATCTGCGGACTGGCCTACCTCACCGCGTGGACAATCATGCATCTGCTCGTGCCGAAGTTTAAAAAGATTGTCATTTAAGCCTCTGAACTCCCAATGGCAAAAGCATGAAACACGAACGAACAAATTGGCGTTGTTAAACTCTTCGCTTTGTCCTCTATTTCCCACTGAATTAAACATGAACACTGCTCTGAAAATTCCTCCAACCGGCGCGCTCGACTTCCTCTCTCTCGGCGCGCTCGTCAATCGCCTCGACCCCGGCATCATCCCGTTCCGCAAGGCGAACCACTGCGACATCCACGTCAGCGGCGGCGAATTCAACGTCTCAGCGAATCTCTCCGATTGCTTCCGTCTCAACACCGGCATCGCGTCGGCCATGGTGGATTATCCCATCGGCGATTTGATTGCCGAGCGCGTGCGCGCAATGGGCGTGAAGCCGTTCTACAAAAAATTCAAGCATGACGGCGTGCGCGGCCCGAACATGGCGACGGTTTATTCGGATCGCGGCCAGGGCGTGCGCGCGCCAGTCGTGTTCTACAATCGCAGCAACGAAGCCGCCGGCCAGCTCAAGCCCGGCGATTTCAACTGGCAGGAAATTTTCGGCAACGGCGTGCGTTGGTTTCATAGCGGCGGAATTTTTGCCGCGCTCTCCGAAACCACCGGCGAACTCATCGTCGAAGCGATGAAAGCCGCCAAGGCTGCGGGCGCGATCACGTCATTCGATTTGAATTACCGCCAGAAACTCTGGGACATCTGGGGCGGCCAATCCAAAGCGCTCGATGTGCTTGGCCGCATCGTGCAACACGTGGACGTGCTCGTCGGCAACGAAGAAGATTTGCAGAAAGGTCTCGGCATCGAAGGTCAGGATGTCGAAAGCAAATCCAAGCTCGACCCGTCGGCGTTCTACGCGGTCATTGACAAGGCGGTGAAAAAATTTCCCAATGTCAAAGCCGTCGCAACAACCCTGCGCGAAGTGCATTCGACCAATCGCCACACGTGGGGCGCAGTCGCGTGGATCGGTGGCAAAACTTATCAGTCGCCGATGTGCGAACTGGATGTGATAGATCGCGTCGGCGGCGGCGATGGTTACGCGGCGGGATTTTTCTACGGCCTGTTGAGCGGCGCGAGCGAACAGGAATCCGTCAACCTCGGCTGGGCGCACGGCGCGTTACTGACCACGTTCCCCGGCGACACAACCATGGCGACGGTCGAACAGGTGAAAGCTTTCGCCAAGGGCGGTTCAGCGCGCATTCAACGTTAACATTGTATGAAAATGTTTGATCTCTCTGAAGAAGTTGCGGTGGTTATCGGCGCAACCGGCGTTCTCGGCGGCGCACTG
>JBEEGR010000107.1:0-7000 GCA_041166985.1 Verrucomicrobiota bacterium
TCAAGGTGAGCACGGTGATTCCGATAATGGATCCAATTAATTTAGTGTTTGTTTTCATAGTTTGAACTTCTTTCGCCCATTCTTGAGCATCCGCGAGGCCACGGTCAAAGCCAGAAGCATGGGGTAAAACCCTAATTTTTCTCCCGGTGAAATTCAGATGGCCTCTCGGGCAAAGGATTAGATTTGGTCTTTTTCGCCCGCCTTCGATATGCTTGCGGAAGATTTTAAATGCAAACTGACACTCCCGCTTCCGTTCCATACCTCGATTTACAAGCGCATGTGCGCAGCATTCGTTCCGAACTGGATGCCGCTATCGCCCGAACCATTGATAACTGCTCGTTTTGTCTGGGACCGGACGTGGCGCAGTTCGAGAAAGATTTCGCCAGATTCGTCGGTAGTGAGTATTGCCTCGGCTTCAACAGCGGCACCTCCGCGCTGCACGTCGCCATGATTCTGGCCGGTGTCGGTCCCGGCGATGAAGTGATTACGACGCCTTACACATTTGTTGCGACGAGTTGGGCGATTTCCTACGTCGGCGCGAAGCCAGTTTACGTGGATATTGACGAGGCGACGTTCAATCTCGACCCAAAACTCGCCGAACGCGCCATTACGCCGCGCACAAAAGCGATTTTACCCGTGCATCTCTACGGCCAGCCGTGCGACCTCGATTCGCTATTGGCAATTGCCCGCAAGCACAAGCTCACTCTCGTCGAAGACGCCTGCCAGGCGCATGGCGCGAAATATAAAGGCAAACCGGTCGGTACCTTTGGCGCGAGCGCATGCTTCAGTTTTTATCCGGCAAAAAATCTCGGCGCTTGCGGCGAAGGCGGCGCGCTCGTGACCAACGACGCCAAACTCGCCGCGCGCGCGAAATCTCTGCGCGAGCACGGCTCAACCGTTCGCTATCACCACGATGAAGTCGGGTTCAACTACCGCATGGAAGGTTTCCAGGGCGCGGTGCTCGGCGTGAAACTGAAATATCTGGCCAAGTGGACGCAACGCCGCCGCGCCATAGCGCAGATTTACTCTGAGTTACTGGACGAAACTCCATTGCGCCTGCCCCGCGAAGCCGCGGGTTGCGAAAGCGCCTGGCATCTCTACACCGTGCGCACGCCGCAACGCGATGAGTTGAAAAAATTTCTCGAAACCAACGGCGTTGGCAGCGCGATTCATTACCCGCTGCCGCTCCATTTGCAGAAATGCTACGCCCATCTCGGCCACAAACCCGGAGATTTCCCCATCGCCGAACAGGCGGCGCGCGAATGCCTGAGCTTGCCGATTTATCCTGAGATGACCGACAAGCAGGTTCAGCGCGTAACGGATGTGGTGAAAGAATTCTTCAAGAAATCGTAGGCGACGAGGTCACGAGATTTTAAATCGATCTTAACGGTTCATATAAAGTCAGAGTCTCTTCACGTCATTTCCTATAATATTGGCGTTGTGAACATCCCCCGCTTGCTCCGCAGTGATTAAGTGAAGTAGTTTGCTTTCATGTCGCACGCGGACTTTGTTCATCTTCATTTGCACACCGAGTATTCACTGCTCGATGGCGCGTGCCGGCTTGACCGGTTGATGGACAAGGCGCATGAACTGAAATTTCCCGCGCTCGCCATCACCGACCACGGCGTGATGTATGGCGCGATTGATTTTTATCAGCAGGCGCGCGCCAAAGACATCAAGCCGATCATCGGTTGCGAGGTTTACGTGGCACCCGGTTCAAGGCTGGAAAAGAAATCGAGCAGTGGCGGTCGCGATGTTTACAACCATCTTGTATTGCTCGCCAAAGACGAGGTCGGCTACAAAAATCTCATCAAGCTCACGACGGCGGCGCATCTGGAAGGTTATTATTACAAGCCGCGCATTGATAAAGAACTGCTCGCCGCGCACAAGGAAGGATTGATCGCTCTCTCCGGCTGTCTCGCCAGCGAAATTCCCGAGGCGATCATGAAGGATCAATTGCCCAAAGCACGCGAGGCAATTGATTGGTTCAAGCAAACGCTCGGTGCGGAAAATTTTTACCTCGAACTCCAGAACCACAACATTGCTGAGCAGGCCAAGGTCAATAAGCACTTGATTCCCTGGGCCAAAGAATTTGGCCTGAAGCTGGTCGCGACGAACGATGTTCATTACGTCGAGAAAAGCCATTCGCACGCGCACGATTGCCTCATCTGCATCGGTACGCAGACGCAACTCGCCGACACAAAACGGATGAAGTATGTGGAGCAACAATTTTACGTGCGTTCACCCGAAGAAATGAAAGCGCGCTTCACGGAAGTGCCGGAAGCGATCACGAACACGCTTGAAGTCGCCGAGAAGTGCAATGTGGAAATCGAGTTCGGCAAGTTACATTATCCGGTGTTTCATCCGCCGGAACATTTCACGCGCGAAGGTTTCCTGCGGCAATGGCTCGCGGAAGGACTGTTCCGCCGCTACACCATTCACGCGAAGGCGGAGGGAAAAGAATTTATCGTGACGGGCATTGATGACCCAACGCGGTTGCCCACGTATCAGAAGCCATCAGCTGGAAACCCGAAGCCCGAAGGAAGCGCTCTGCAAGATCCCGCTATCGCCGAAGCCATCAAGGTGGTGATCGATCGTCTCAAACTTGAAATCGCTGTCGTCGAAAAGACCGGGTTCATCTCCTATTTTCTTATTGTCGGTGATTTCATCCGTTACGGGCGCAGCAAAGGAATTTCCTGCGTGGCGCGCGGAAGCGCCGCCGGTTCACTCGTCACTTATCTGCTGGAAATCGCTAACGTCGACCCGATTCGTTACGGCTTGCTCTTCGAGCGCTTTCTGAATCCCGAACGCGTCAATCCTCCTGATATTGACATTGATTTTGCCGACGACCGCCGCGCGGACGTCATTGAGTATGTGCGCAACAAATACGGTAAAGATTCCGTCGCGCAAATCATCACGTTCGGCACGATGGGCGCGAAGTCAGTCGTGCGCGATGTCGGCCGTGTGATGGGTTTGAGCTACGGCGACTGCGATCGGCTCGCCAAGATGATTCCATTCGATCTGAAAATGGATCTGACGAAAGCGCTTAAGCAATCGCCGGAACTCAAGCAGGCTTATGAAACGGAGGAAGCGACGCGGGAGTTGATGGATACCGCGTTCGTGCTCGAAGACCTGACACGCAACGCGAGCGTTCACGCCGCGGGCGTGGTCATCGGCGATCAACCGCTCGTGAATCTGCTGCCGCTCAAGCAGGACGAAGACGGAACTATCGTGACTCAGTACGCGATGAATCCCGTCGGCGAACTCGGCCTGCTGAAGATGGATTTTCTCGGACTGAAGACGCTCACGGTCATTCGCAATACCTGTGAAATGGTCAAGCAGACGCGCGGTATTGACGTGCCGATTGACACATTGCCGCTCGACGACAAAAAAACTTACGACCTGTTGAATCGCGCGGAGACGCTCGGCGTGTTCCAATTGGAATCTGGCGGAATGCGCGATCTGTGTCGCAAATTTCAAATCGCCAGTGTGGAACACATTACGGCGCTGGTGGCGTTGTATCGCCCGGGGCCAATGGATCTTATCCCGGAATTCATCAAGCGCCGTCACGGTGAAGTTAAAGTTGAGTATGAACATCCGTTGCTCGAATCCATTTCCAAGGAGACGTACGGCATTTTGATTTATCAGGAGCAAGTGATGCAAGCGACGCAGTTGCTCGCGGGTTACACGTTGGGCAGCGCGGATTTGCTGCGGCGCGCGATGGGCAAAAAGAAGGTCGAGGAGATGCAGAAACAGCGCGAGACGTTCGTCAAAGGCTGTCACGAGAAGAACAACATTCCCAAGGCCAAGGCGAACCAGATTTTTGATTTGCTGGAAAAATTTGCGGGTTACGGTTTTAACAAATCTCACGCGGCTGCTTATGCGATCGTGGCGTATCAAACGGCGTATCTGAAGGCGAATTTTCCGGTCGAGTTCTTCTGCGCCATGATGACGAACGACATGGCGGACACGGCGAAGTTGAGCCAATACATTGCCGAGGCGCGCGCGTTCGGAATTGAAGTGCTGGGACCGGATGTGAATGAAAGCCGGGTTTATTTTACTCCCGCGCTGGGCAGCACCGTTGAAAAAAATGGAGATACAGCCACTGATAAAAAAGCCATTCGTTTCGGACTCGCCGCCATCAAGGGCGTGGGCGAAGTCGCGGTGGAATCCATTTTGAAAGCGCGCGAAGCGGGGAAATTTCCTTCGCTGGCGGATATGTGCGAACGGATTGATGGGCGAGCGGTCAGTCGAAAAGTTTTGGAAGCGCTCATCAAGTCCGGCGCGTGCGATTGTTTCAAACAAACCCGCGCCACGTTGTTTGCGCAGATTGATCGCACGTTAATGCGCGCGGCGAGCATTATTTCAGATCGGCAACGCGGACAAAGCTCGTTGTTCGGCACGCTGGAAGAAAAAAGTTCCGGCGCAATGCCCGAAACCATTTGTAGTTTGCCTGAATGGCCACAGCATGAATTGCTCGCTCACGAGAAAGAGCTTCTTGGGTTTTACGTCACGGGCCATCCGTTGACGCCGTTTGCGCCGATTCTTGAAAAATATGCGCTGGCGAACACAGCCGGACTTGCGCAATTGCCCAATCGCAGCCTCACGCGCATCGGCGGATTGATTGCCGCAGTGCAACACGGCGTTTCCAAAAAAAGCGGCAAGCCTTACGCGATGGTTACTTTGGAAGATTTGGAAGGTTCCGTGCAAATCCTTTGCATGAACGAGAACTACGACAAGTATCGCGAGATGCTGACCGCGAACAAAGCAATTCTCGTCATCGGCGAAGTGGTCACTGGCGACGAGAAACCAAAAATTTTCCCGCAGGAAATCATGGCGCTCGAAGACGCGCCGCGAAAATATACTAAGCAGGTGCATTTGCGATTGCACACCGCGCATGTGAAGCCGGAAAATCTTCCTTCGGTTTGCGATTTAGTGGCCGCGCATCCGGGCAAGTGTCCGTTATTTCTTTGTTTTATGTTGCCGGGCGGCGAAGTGGTTTTCATGGAAACGCACGAACGTTTTTTTGTCGCGCCATCGCGGGAACTGCAGGCGGCGGCGGATGAACTTTTCGGCGAAGAGACGTATTACGCCAAGGTGGATACGAGTCTGCCGGAACGGGCACAGCGGAAATGGGAACGCAAACCCGAGATGGCGAACGCAGAATAAATGCGGACGCAGTGGGACATCACTGGTTGAGGTGTTTTCGAAATTCCCGACACGCTTTCGCCACGTCGCTTGAATTCAAAATTGCTGAAACAACGCAAATGCGTTTCGCGCCCCCCGCCAGCACCTCATCCACGGTGGAAAGGTTGATGCCACCGATGGCAAACCACGGAATCTTTACATTCTCTGCCGCCCAGCGAACGTAATCGAGCGTGACCGGCCTGGCGGTCGGCTTTGTGCCCGTCGCGTAAATAGGCCCGATGGCGACATAATCGGCATCGGCTGCGATGGCGCGTTGCGCTTGTTCCGGAGCGTGAGTGCTCAAACCGATTTTTAGTAGAGAGTTTTTAGTAGAGAGTTGAGAGACGTGCGCATGACCTGCATCAAAAAAATCTTCCTGGCCCAAGTGACAAAATTCCGCGCCGATTTCCTGCGCGATTTCTAAATAGTCGTTGATCACAAGACCAACATTCGCGGCGCGTGTGATGGGTAAAATCGTTTCCGCCATTCGCCGAATTTCGTCTGGTGAAGAGTTCTTGGCGCGCAGTTGAATCAAGTCCGCGCCGCCATCACAAAGTTGTTGCGCAATAATCCCCGGTGCGCGGCCATGCAAATAAGCCGTGTCCACGAACGTGTAGAGACGGCATTCTGAAAGTAGTTTCATTTGTAGCGTCGCTCTACGAGCGCGCAAATTTCAAAGTATCCGGCGGTCACAGACCGCCGCTACAAAAAAATCAGCGCGTTCTGGTAAACAGCATTCGCCAAAGCAAATCCGAGCGCAGCAGAACCACGCCAATTCTGCTTCGCAGAACCGGAGAAAACATCAACCATTGCAACCACCGCGCCCAAGCAAGGCGGCTAGCAAAAGCGTGATCGCAAATGCGAGCGATGGTTTGCTGGGTTTCGGTCCAACTCATTTCGTTTCGGCTGAACGCAGTCAACGGCTCCATGGCGAGTTCGGCGGATTCAAACGCCATAGACATCCCATTGCCAGTGACGGGCGGAATCATGGTCAGCGCATCACCGATGCAGCATTCCTTTTTTTCAGTGGCGCGTCGAGGTTGCAAAGAAAGGCCGGCGACGGAACAAAATGAGGTTTCATCAAACGTGGCGTTCGCCAACCGTTCGTGCAAAGGCGAGCCGGGTTTGCCGCGCAGCAGCTCCATTCGCGAGGTAGGGCAAACCTGCAGGTTTGCTCCACCATTTTTTCGCGCTCGGAAAAGTCCGCAGACATTGACCTCGCCATTGTTGATCCGATTGACGCCGACGTAGCCGGTGGACGAGATGTGCATTTCCAAATCCGCTGCGAGTTTGACATTGCGGACGTGCGCCTTCAGGCCGAACCAGCGCCAGCCGTTTTCAGTTGGTTGCGCGTGGCGTCCACTGGCGCGGACGACGCCTTCGAGCGATTCATTTTCCGACCAACGTGTGGGGTTGCGCAACTCGCCGCCAAGCTCCTGAAATTTTTTGGCGAGCAGTGCATCCATCGAATAGCGCGAAAGGCAAAGCGCAGGTTCGGGCAAAGCGCGAACAGGCGAATGATTTGCGCTAGCAATGAAAGCTGCGGTCTGAGCCTGAAAAGCGCCGGCTCGGTCGAACAGTTCGCGCAAACCAAGCCGCGCCAGAACCTGTTGCCCGTTGCCGCTGACGAATTCGCCGCAAACACGATGGCGCGGATAGTGTCCCGCTTCAAAAATTATTACCGGCACGCCGCGTTGCCGCAGACCGATGCCGAGCGCCAAACCCGCGAGACCGCCGCCAATAATCGTCATGGGTTTGAGCGCGGCCATATCACCCTTTTCGGCGCGCAATAAATACGTGACTGAACAAACCG
>JBEEGR010000108.1:0-5082 GCA_041166985.1 Verrucomicrobiota bacterium
CAAAGCGCCGAGCAGATCGTCAAAAACCGCGAAGAGATCAAAAGTAAAACTCTCACGGCGACACGGCTCAAGATCGGCACATTGCTCATCGTTGAAGACATTGTGATTCAGAACATTGACCTAACGAAAGAACTCGAAACGGCTATCGAAGCGAAGATGGTGCAGGAACAGGAGGCCGCAAAAGCGAAGTTCACTCAGGTAAAAGCGCAGATCGAGGCGGATACCGTCGTCATCAAAGCCAAAGGCGACGCTGAATCCATCCGCATTCGCGGCGAAGCGCTCAAGCAAACGCCCGCTTTCATTGATCTGCAAATCGTGGAGAAGTGGGACGGCAAAGCGCCACTCGTCGTCAATGGTGCCGGCAATGGCAGCGCCAATATTTTGTTACCGCTCTCGGATCTGGAAAAACAACGGGCCAACGTCCATTAAGTTCATGAACCCGCGCGTCATCGCGATTTTAAAAATCATCGCTTTGTTGCTGGTGATTCTCGCGCTGGTTTTAATTTTCCCCCAAGCGCTCGCTTTTGTGGAGATGGGCGCGCGGGAATTGCGTTATCTCTGGTGGCTGGTTCTGCTCGTCGCGCTTGCCGCGTGGTTGATCTGGGGTTTGGGACGTAAGAAAAAGTAAACCAACTTTTACGCCGCCGCTTTATCGGTTTTACGACGGATCAACGGCTTGGCATCGCCGGCGACCACGGCCTTGGTGATTTTCACGTGCAGAATATCGTCGCTGCTCGGCACTTCATACATCACATCGAGCATCAATCTTTCGAGCAGGCTGCGCAACGCGCGCGCGCCGGTGCCTTTCTTGATGGCTTGAGCGGCGAGTTCGCGCAAAGCATCGGGAGTGAATTCCAGTTCCACCCCTTCCATGGCCATGAGCTTGGCGTATTGCTTGGTCAGCGCGTTCTTGGTTTCGGTGAGGATGGAGGCGAGTTGGTCCTCATTCAATTCGCCCAGCACAGTGACCATGGGCAGCCGTCCGATAAATTCCGGAATGAAACCGAAGCTCAACAAATCTTCCGGCTCAACGTGCTGGAGGATCTGTTCGCGGTTGATGGCAGCTGTCTTGTAATTATCTTCTGCCGCGCGAAAGCCCATCACGTTTTTGCCGAGACGCCGGTGAATGACGCGTTCCAACCCCACAAACGCGCCGCCGCAAATGAACAAAATGTCCGACGTGTCCACGCGAATATATTCCTGCTGCGGATGTTTGCGGCCGCCCTGCGGCGGAACATTGCAGACCGTGCCCTCCAGAATTTTCAGCAACGCCTGTTGCACGCCTTCGCCGCTCACATCGCGCGTGATGGAAACATTCTCCGTCTTGCGCGCGATCTTGTCGATCTCGTCAATGTAAACAATACCGCGTTGCGCGCGTTTTACGTCGTAATCCGCATTCTGCAACAGGCGTAAAATAATATTCTCCACGTCTTCGCCCACATAACCGGCTTCGGTCAGTGTCGTGGCGTCCGCAATGGCGAAGGGCACATCGAGAATTTTGGCCAGCGTGCGGGCGAGCAATGTTTTGCCGGAACCGGTTGGCCCGATCATGAGAATATTGCTCTTCTCAATCTCGACTTCGGAAAGCGGCTCTTGCGGCAGAACTGACTCGGATTCATTTTCGGACGAATCGGATTTAGCAGCGTCCTGCAGAATTCGTTTGTAATGATTGTGCACCGCGACCGACAAAGTTCTTTTCGCGTGTTCCTGCCCGATGCAATGCTTGTCGAGCTGCCGTTTGATTTCAACCGGCTTGGGAACATTGATGCGTGGCTTGCTTTTCTTGCCCTGTGTCGTCAGCTCTTTATCGAGCACGTTTTTGCAGAGCACGACGCAGTTGTCGCAGATGTAAACGCCGGGACCAGCAATGAGCTTTTTAACCTCCGCGTGCGATTTGCCGCAGAAGCTGCACAACGTGATGTTGGTTGGACGGGCCAAAGTTACTCTTTCTTGTCAATTAAGCTTGTCGCTTGTTCAGCGAAGCCCGGAATTTCTTTGCGCGACTTCACCACTTCATCCACCAGTCCGTAAGCCTTCGCTTCTTCGGCGCTCATGAAATTGTCCCGGTCGCAATCTTTCTCGACCTGCTCGATGGATTTGCCAGTGTGTTTGGAAATAATTCCATTCAGGCGCTGTTTCAGCTTGAGCATGTATTTGACGCGAATCTCCACGTCGCTCGCCGGGCCTTCTGCGCCGCCCAGCACCTGATGAATCATGATGTTCGCGTTCGGCAGCGAATAGCGTTTGCCCTTCGTTCCGCCGCACAACAGCACCGCGCCCATGCTCGCCGCCTGCCCGATGCAATAGGTATTCACGTCGCAGGTCAGAAATTGCATCGTGTCGTAAATCGCAAGCCCCGCCGTCACACTGCCGCCGGGTGAATTGATGTAAAGATGAATATCTTTTTTCGGATCGCTCATCTGAAGAAAAAGAATCTGGGCGATGATCAGATTGGCCACCATGTCGTCCACCGGCGTGCCGAGAAACACGATGCGATCCACCAGCAACCGCGAATAAATATCATAACCGCGCTCACCACGACCCGTTTGCTCGACTACCATCGGAACTAAAAAATTTTGCATAGATTTAATCTCTGGTGGGCAACCTAATTGAGCCTCTCCGGCAGGTCAAGCGCCCGGCTCCGCGTTTTTCGAGGGAAAAGCCGTGCGTTTGCTTTGCAATCTGTTACACCCGCCCAATGAAATTTTCCGTCGAACACATCGGCCTCCCGGCGCGCGACTCTGCCGCGCTCAAGGATTGGTATGTGAAAACGCTGGGCGCAAAACTCGTGTTCAGCAACGGCGAAGCGCCGCCCGCCTTTCTGCTGAAACTGGCCGGTGAAACGCTGATTGAAATTTATCCCGGCGACTTCGCGCTTAAAGAAACCGCCAACAACAAACTGAATGGCTGGCGTCATTTGGCCTTGCGCGTGGATTCAATCGAGGCCGCCAAAACCGAACTCGAAAAACGCGGCGTCAACATTACCGAAACCATTAAACCCGCTGGCGGCGGCGGACGTGTTTTATTTTTTGCAGATATTGAAGGCAACCTGCTTCACTTGGTAGAACGTCCCGCCGACTCGGTGTTGCGCTGATTAATCGGCTTGGCTCTGCGACTCCGCGTCTCTGCGGTCAAGCAGTTTCCAAATCAGCCGAAACGCGCTGCAAAACTCCTGCGGTTTGTCGGCGATCCAGCGCGTGACCTCCTTCGGCGCAAACCAGTCGCCGCGCTCGATTTCCTCGGGATGCAATTCAAACGGTCCTTCCGCTTCACAACGGTAAACCCAAACAAATTCCTGGTCCGTTTCACTGCTGGCAGGCAGCTTAAAAAGTTTTTGCGGACACTCGTTGAGCCGCAGTCCAATTTCCTCGCGCACCTCCCGCACCGCGCACGCGTCGTAATCTTCGCCCGAATCCAGATGCCCCGAAGCCGACGAATCCCACAACCCCGGCGACTTGTCTTTGCTCATCGAACGTTTCTGCAAAAAAATCCGCCCGCACGAATTGAACACCAGCACATGCACCGCGCGATGCAACAGGCCACGGGCATGAACCTCAGCGCGCGGCTTCCGGTCGATCACTTCATCGCGTTCATTGACGACGTCAAAAATTTCTTCGCTTACATTTTCCATTTGGTTTTTTCTAAATCATCTTCTTCGGCGATCATCAAAATTTGAAGCATCCGGTCGTGCCGATTGAGAAAATCTCGTGTGATTTGAAAATGCTCTGTGTCGGTGTAATTGACTTCGACGATTCCGTCTTCGGTGAAATGGTAAATTCTCGCCTGTGGATATGCGAGCAGGATGGGTGAGTGCGTAGCGATGATTAATTGTGACTGGTGGAGAATCAACCGGTGCATCAGCGCGAGCACACTCAATTGCCGTTGTGGAGAAAGCGCGGCTTCAGGTTCGTCGAACAAGTAAACCCCGCCGCCTTGCAGCCTTTCCTTCATTACCGCCAGAAACGATTCGCCGTGGGATTGGCGATGAAGGGATTTCCCTCCGTACCCGTAAAACGACGAGCCGAGTTTTTCAAGTTCGCTTGCAACGTTGTAGAAACTCTCGGCACGAAGGAAGAAACCATCTGTTGGCCTTCCCAAACTTCTTTCCAAGGTAAGGCAATCGTGCAAAGGAGAATGAGTATTATGCGTGCCGAACTGCAATTGCTTATCCCCTCCCTCAGCACTAAAGCCAGCCTTGACCGCGATTGCTTCCAAAAGCGTTGATTTCCCTGATCCATTTTCACCAATGAAAAACGTAATGCCCGGATGAAACTCTAGACGAGTCAGATGCCGGATAGAAGGGATTGAAAAAGGGTATTCATCGAACTTGGAAACTTTTTCCCGGTCCAACCGGACGGCCTCAAAATAGCGCCGAGGCTGGCGCTTTGAACCAAGTGTCTGGCCCAAGCCAGGCAATGGTTTTTGGACTGAAGTTTTAGGACGCTTCATTCAATCTACATTGTTAGTTGGCGTGTTAACTCCACAAACTGCTCCAAGCTCAACTTCTCCGCCCGCTCCATCGGCGAGATGTTTAATTCACCAAATACCTGCGTCAATTTTTCCACCGGCCAATCCTGTTTCAATAATTTTATCATCATCTTGCGCCGTTGCGAGAACGCGCGTTTTACAATTTTGTAAAATGAGGAGCGCAGTTCTTCCGGTAATAGTGGTTCGGCGCGACGAATCAGAGTGACGCAACCGGAATCCACGCCCGGTTCGGGAAAAAAGCAGTCGGAGGGAATTTTAAACCAGCCGCGCGGCTCGAAGTCGAGTTGCACGAGCAACGTCAGAATGCCGTAATCGTCGTCGTCGGCCTGCGCCATGAGGCGTTTGGCCACTTCCAGTTGCAGCGTCGCGACGATTCGTTGCGGCGAACGCCGGCCACTCGCCAGTTCCACCAGAATCGGCGAAGCGACGGAGTAAGGCAGGTTCGCGACCAGCTTCCATTCGCTCCAGTCGCGTTGCTCGCGTTTGAGAAGGGCGAGGGCATCGTCGTGGATTAAAAATAAGTTGTCGGAGGGAATTTTAGTTGAGGCGGATGAGTCCGCCCTCACCCCGACCCTCTCCCCCGGGAGAGGGAGA
>JBEEGR010000109.1:0-5500 GCA_041166985.1 Verrucomicrobiota bacterium
GCCCGAGCGGACGAACGATTCCTCAATGTCCGCCTCGCGCACGTCCAACGCGGCCATGCGTTGCGCGAGCTGGGTTTCTTTTTCAAGACTGACGGGAAACGTGCCCATAAACTATCTCACCACTTCAAACGCAAAACCTTTCAGGTATTCCGTTTCGGGAATCATGGGAATGATCGGATGGTCCGGCGATTGCGAATAAGTGGCGACGCGGCGGAGAATGCGATGCGCATCATACGCAGCAGAAAGAACCGAGTCCTGGAACAAACCGGCATCCACATGGTGCGAGCAACAGAACGTCGCCAGGGTTCCGCCGGGCCTTAAAAGTTTCAATGAACGCAAATGGATCTCCTTATAACCGCGCAACGCATCCGGCACGGAAGCGCGATTGCGCGTGAATGACGGCGGATCGAGAATGATCAGATCAAACTTCGGAATCATCTTCTCGCTCGGCGTGGTTTTGGTTTGCGCTTTGAGCCAATCGAAAACATTGGTGGTTTCAAATGAACAGTTGCTCGCCAAACCATTGGCCGCCGCATTGCGCGTGGCCGCCGCGATGGCGTCGGCGCTTTGGTCAAGCATGTGAACGTGCATCGCTCCCGCCCGCGCCGCATGGAGACCGAAGCCACCCAGAAAGCTGAAGCAGTCCAGCACCTGTCCACCTTTTGCGAATTGCGACGCCGCCTGATAATTCGCCTGCTGATCGAGATACAAACCTGTCTTGTGTCCGCTGACGAGATCGGTTTCGAATTTGAGGCCGTTTAGGCTGATCGTCACCGATCCATTTACTTCGCCCACGAGAACGCCGTTGGTTTCAGTCAATCCTTCAAATTTGCGCGACGAGACATCGCTGCGTTCCATGATGGCGCGGGGCGAAAAAATCTTTTGCAGTGCGGCGACGATTTTCGCTTTGTGCTTGTCCATGCCGAGCGCGGAAATCTGCACGACGAGCACATCTTCGTATTTGTCCACGATGAGGCCGCTGAGGAAATCGCTTTCGGCATTCACCACGCGAAAGGAGGTCGCCCCCGGCATGTGTTTTTTGCGGACTACGAGTGCTTCGCGAATGCGTTGCTCGAAGAAAGCTTCGTTGATTTCAACTCGATCCGGCGCAAGCACGCGGACGTTGATTTTGGATTTGGAATTGAAAAAACCAACGCCGAGCAAACGTTGACGATGGTCTTTGACCTGCACGAGATCGCCGTCTGCCGGCGGCTGGGTGATGCGAAGAACGGAGCCGTGATAAACCCATGGATGACCCGCAACGATACGGTCGGCTTCGCCCGGTTTTAGTAAAACGGTCGGTAATGATTCCATAATTTTGTAAACAGGAGCGGGAACATCCTACGGTTTGCCTGATGGCGCAAGCGATTTAGCTGGGTCATAATCGATTACGAGAAAGATTCGACAAAGCCGCGTTGAATTATACAAGTTGCTTCCCCATGAAAGACCTCACTGACCCGCGCTGGATAAAACTCAAAGGTATTTTGTTTCTCCTCGTCGGCCTGCTTGCGTCAGCTTTGCTGATGATCGAAACGCCGACGCTGAAAGTTGCTTTGCTGCTGGCGCTCGCCATCTGGTGTTTCTGTCGCTTTTATTATTTCGCGTTTTATGTGATCCAACATTACGTGGACCCGAGCTATCGTTTTTCCGGCCTCGGATCTTTTGTGTGCTATCTGTGGCGGCGGCGAAGCAAATAAAAAAGAGGGACGCATGTAGCCGTCCCTCTTTGAAGGTTCGAAGATTTAGGCAAATCCCATCTGGATCATTTTCCCGCGTCGGTGAACTCGTAGATTTTTCCATCGAACGAAATGACATAGAGCTCGCCGTCGCTGTCTTCGCCGAAGCTGGAAATGGATCGCAACTGATTGCCTTTTACGATTTCAGCATCGGCGGTGAGTTTGCCGCTCTCATAACGTAAACCCCAGATCGTGCCCATGGTGAAATCCGCATAGACATACACGCCGCGCAGGACGGGAATTTTTTTCCCGCGATACACATAACCGCCCGTGATGCTGATGCCGATGCTGTGGTCCGGAAATTTCGATTGCGCGGCCAGTTGCGGGTTATGCCCGTATTCAATCACCGGGTCGAGCAGCGCGCCTTGTGATTTCTGTTCTTTGAACGGATGAAATCCTTCACGCACACTCCAGCCATAGTTGCCACCTTTCACGATCAAATCCACTTCTTCAAATTTGTTCTGTCCCACGTCAGCCGCCCAGAGTTCGCCGGTCTGGCGGTCGAAACTCATGCGCCAGACATTGCGCAGGCCAACGGCGTAAATTTCCGGACGCGCGTCAGCGATGTTCGTGCCGGATGATTTATCTTTTACCAGGAACGGATTGTCCTTCGGAATTCCGTAAGCCAGATTGTCCGTCCGTGAGTTAACATCAATGCGCACGATCTTTCCCAGCAGTTGATGCAGATTTTGCCCGTTGAGATGCGGATCATCCGCCGCGCCGCCATCGCCGAAGCTCAAATAAAGATAGCCGTCCGGGCCGAACAACATGGCGCCGCCGTTGTGATTCCAGTAAGGCTCCATCACTTCGAGCACCACGCGTTCAGTGGCGAGATCGGCTTTGTTGGAATCCGTTTTGGCAACGCGAACTTCGCTGATGACGTCGCGCTTTGGATTTTGCTGCGAGTAAAAAAGATAGAACAAGCCGTTTGCCTTGAACTGCGGATGAAACGCGAGGCTCAACAAACCTTCCTCATTGTCCCGATGCGGTTTGCGGTCCGAAATATCGAGGAACAAGATTGGCTCGGCGCTGTTCCAGTCTTTCGGCAAAATCCAGACACGCCCGTCCTGCTCGACGACGAACTGGCGATGAGTCCCATCCGGCGCTTCGGCCATGCCCAACGGCCGGGAAAATTTCAGATTCGGCCACGCTGGCTTCAGGTCCAGCGACGGCAAATTGGATTGGGCAATGCCGTTGGACATAGACAAAGCGGCGGCAGCGACAAAAATCGCCTTCAAAAAACGAGAGGTTGCATTCATGTGTCGGGAAGTTATGCAATTCCGGCGCATGGTTCCGCAACTATTTTCTGTTACGAATAAAAAAAAGATGTGCATCGCGGACGGAAATAACGTCGCCATCAGAGCCTTTCGCACCTTTGCCGATGACGCGGAATGCTGCGTCGAATAATGCAGTTAGCATAAAACATAACAGCGCAATTTTTTGCAGTGGTTTCGCCTTCTCGCTGCTTTCGCGAATTCAAAGAAGTTCTGTCTAATTTCTAATCGTATAAACCCTCTGGCACAGCTGATGCGACAAGGTGATTGCAATATGATTAGTCGCACTACGACAAGGATGCCTGATACCTACGATTCCGTTGCTCCCGAACAAGGCGACGCCACCCGCATCTGGCTGGTAGATGACAGCAAAAGCTTGCGCGCGATGCTGGCCAACCTGTTGCAGGCGGAAAACGGAATAGACTGCAGCCGTCAATTCCAGACGGCTGAGGACGCGCTGGCTGCGCTGTCGCGTGAAACGCCGCCGGATGTCATTCTGCTCGATGTTCGTATGCCCGGAATGGGCGGTTTGAAAGCCGTTCGACCGATCAAATCCCTGGCGCCGCAGACACACGTTGTGATGCTCACAACTTTTTATGATCACGGCTCGCAACAGCAGGCTCTGGCCGATGGGGCTTCCGCGTTGCTGTTAAAAAGCTACTCCTTCACCCGCATCGTCGAGGAAGTTCGCCGCGTTGTCGCCCACGGCCCCGAACTTTTTGTGACAAGCGACCGTTTGGAATCGCCATCAGTGCGGATGCAATCCATCGAAGGCGATGAAACACTCGATCTGAAACGTTCCGCAGCGCGTTCGGTGATGCCGACGCGCGGTCATTTCTCCTGGCGCTGCGCCTCGCAACGATTCGTTCGCGGGGCCGCTTCCTTCAGACAGCGAGTGTTGCAAACGTTTCAACGGGCGGCGGCTGATCGTCGGCAGTCGGTGGAGAACCCTATCGCAGAATGACAGTTGTTAAAGTGGTGCGAATGGGGAGCAGGATGTCGGCTTGCGCTTGGCAATCGGAGGACATGGCGGTCACGGCTTGAAGAAACCACGCTGAGTGCGGAATCCATTGCTCGGTCCAGCGCCATTCGTTGCCGTTGGCGTGGGTTTTGAAATCAACCCCGGAACCGTCTGGACTGCCGTCTTTTCCGGTGATGCCGTTGGAAATCCCGCCGCGTCCGGAGCCGTGCCCGAAACTTGAACTCATGTAAGGGACATTATTTTTTCCGAGCTGATACATAAAACACATGTCGTAAGGATTTTCACCCAATATCCACGCGACCTGATCGCTGGCGAAAGCGGCCAGTTCTTTTTTGACTCCAAACGCGCCCGGCCCCGGATAAACCAGACGCCCGCCGACAATCGCGGCGGTGGCCAGCGAGGCCAGACGGGCATTTTCTCCCTGCCACCACCAACCGCTTTCATTCTCGTGTGGAATAAAAAAGCCGTTCGTTATCTTCCCGCGAAACTTGAAAGTTTGTCGCGCATAGCCGAACGGATTGGGCGCTTCGCTCGTGACACGCAAGTTGTAATCCAGAGCCTGCTGGATGGTGGCGAGTGCTGCGGCGCGCAATCCTGCCTCCGTTTCCTTGTGCAGATAACGCGCGAGGGCAATCACCGGCAACCCGGCATCCGACGCGTGCCAAAAGGGACGATTCGAATCATCGGCAATAAAATACCCAGTAGGCGACATTCGACCGGCCAGATTTTTTGCGCGCTTCCGCGCCGCATCGCGATAAACATCCTTGTCAGTGGCGCTCCACAATTCTGAAGCCGCCATCAGCGCGCAGTAATCATCAATAATGTTTTCCTTCCCGTCGTCGTCGTATTTCGTGTTGTTGACCTGCAAATGCGCGAAGGCGCGTTCCGCAGCTTTCAGATATTCGCTGGAAGAGAATTCCCCGTGCTTTTTCCATTGCGAAATGCGCGCCAGGGCGGCGATGGCCATGCCGCCGCCTTCGCGATAGGCGCATTGATAATCGGAAGTGGTCTTGCTGTCCGCCAGCAACCCGACCACGCGGCGGGCTTCAGGATCTTTTTTGAAATAGCTGAACACCGTCATGTAAAAATAATTTGATGGGGAGAGCGAGCGCATGATGTAATCCGCTCCATAGAGCGCCTCGTCCATGAGGGACGTTTTTGCGTCCAGACGATCAAGCAGCGCAGGTGCGGTTTCCACCGTGCTGACCATGGACCAAACCACCAGCGGAGTTTGCTGGGGCGACATGAAATTGGCATAGGCCAGATGCGAAAAGTATTTGCTGACATCGCCTGAGGCATCGCACCAGCCGCCGCGCAAATCAACGCGGTTGGTGCTGCCATACAGAAGCAGATGCTTGTCCGCCTGCAATTCCTGCGGCGAGTTCGCCCGTTGATGCCGGTAAAAACCGATGATGGCCGGCACGGTTTGCGCAGCCAGCGCGGTTTTGCCGATCTCAAAATCAAATGAGGTGAACGGTTTTCCGTCCGCTTCAACTTGCAGCTTGAAA
>JBEEGR010000110.1:0-6881 GCA_041166985.1 Verrucomicrobiota bacterium
GGTTTTTCCAGCGCGTGAAACTTCGTAATTCAAACTTCCGCCGTCGCCGAGCGAAACGGAAATGGCGCATTGACCATCCGGCGAAGTGAGCGACCAGGAATTTGTTGCGGAGGCCGCTGTCAGTGGAATTTTTCCAGCCAGAAAAATCAATGACGCTGCTGCCAGCACGAATCGGAATCTGATATTTTTTATGATTTTCAAAAGTGTATCGCTTCTTTATTTGGCAGCCAGAGGTTCAAAGGATGGCGGCGCGTCATCCGCAGCCACGCCCCAATTCAAGTTGGGAGAATTTGCCATGACGTATTGGATGGCCGCGCCCGCCTGCAATTGTTCCGCCGTCAGCCATAATTTTGACCAGGGTTTTCCGTTCACGGTCAGACTCTGGATATATTTGGCATCGCGGGAAGCATTCGTCGCGGTGATAGTGACTTTTTTTCCGTTCGGCAGATTTAATACCGCTTTCGGAAACAATGGACTGAGAAGGGTCACGCCGCCAACACCGGGAATTTCGGGATACATTCCCAGCGCGGTGAAAATATACCATGCTGACATCGCGCCGCTGTCGTCGTCGCCCGGAATGCCCGCCGGCTGGTTGAGGAAGCAATTGGCCATGACCGTGCGGATTTTTTCCTGCGCCTTCCACGGTTTTTGCAGCCAGTTATAGATTGGCATCACGCCAAAGCACGGTTCGTTTCCGGCTTCATAGTATTTACTTTGATAATTGTAACCGTTGGCAAGTTGCGAAGTCAGTTCATCCAGTTTGGCTTCCGCTTTTTCTCTGCCGCCGAGTGACGCGATCAATTTGTTCAGGCTGTGCGGAATCGTCCAAGTGTATTGCGCGGAATTTCCCTCCATGAAACCATCGCCGGAAAAACGGTCGAAAGGCGTTACCCAATTTCCGTCTTTGTTTTTACGCTGCAAATAGCCTTGTTCGGGATTGAACGAGTTGAAAATGTTTTGCGAGCGCTTGAGAAAATAATTGTAATTATCCAGGTCACCGGTTTCTTTGCAGATTTGAGCAATGGAAAAATCCGCCACGGAATATTCGACATTCTTGGAAACAGAATAGTCCGTCACATCGGCCGGGTAGTAGCCGTATTGTTCGTATTCGGGCAGATGATCCCAGGTAAAATTCAGGTTGCGCCCGCACCAGCGCTGGTTTTTTCCCGAATCCACCATGACTTTTTTCAACGCGGCCAGATCAAAATTCGTTGCGCCAAACGCGTAGGCGTTCGCGATATAAGGATCGGCGGGATAACCCGCCATGACCAGCGTTTCGTCATTGAACAAACTCCACAACGGCAATCCGCCGCCGCCTTTGTATTGCGTCTGCTGCGACATAGCCAAAAATGATGAAATGAAATCGCTCGCCACATCGGGATAAAGCAGTCCCCACAATTGCGCCTGCGTGCGATAAGTATCCCAGCCGGAAAACGTCGCCAGAAAATGATGTCCCTTCGGCACGGTGTGAACGGCGTTGTCCATGCCGAGATATTCGCCGTTCGCGTCTTCAAAAATGGACGGCAGCATCAGCGAATGATAAAGCGCCGTGTAAAAAATCGTCGTGTCTTCGGGCGTTCCGCCTTCAATTTGAATCCGGTTCAGATGCTGGTTCCAGTCTTGGCGCGCCGTAGTTTTAACGGCCGAAAAATTCCAATCCGGAATTTCCGCGTTCAGATTCAGTTTCGCGTTGGCAATGCTGACAAAAGAGATGCCGACCTTCATCGTTACGCGCTGTTTGGAGGTGCAATCAAAAGTCACATAGCTCGCCAGTCCTGCGCCGTTCACGGAAGTTGCGCTGGAATTTTTGTCGTCATTTTTCCACGTGCCAAAAGCCTGGAACGGCCGGTCAAATTGCGCCGCAAAATAGACGACATATTCACTGCCCTTGATGCCGCAGAAGCTGCCGCTCTTCGCCCAGCCGGAAATCGTGCGGTTGGTGGGATCAATGAAAATGCCTCCGTCCTTCAAGCCCACGCTGTCGGCATTGGGATTCAAAATCAAATTGGCTTTTGCCGTCGCCGGAAAATCAATGTGCGCGATGCCCGACCGCGCTGTCACCGTATTTTCAAAATGAATTTTCCAGGAGGAAAGCTCGACCGAATAATATCCTGGCGTTGCAATTTCGTTCGTGTGGGAAAAAGCCGAGCTGTAAACATTGCGATGAGTTGCCGGTGAAGTATTCAAATCACCCGTGCAAGGAATGAACGGCAGTTCACACGTGACACTGCAACCCGCACCGCTCAAATGGATCAAACCAAAGCCGTTTATTTTGTCGTTTTTGTAACTGTATCCGGCCGGACTCCAGCCGAAATCAGCACTTTGCGGGCTCCACGAAATCATGCCAAATGGCACCTGCGCGCCCGGATAAGTATTGCCGGAACCAACCTGCGTGCCGATGAATGGATTCACGTATTGAACCCAGTCAGCGCCGGAAACGTGTGAAAGGAAAAAAACAACCCCGACCAACCAGGAGAAACTTTTTTTGTTCATGCAATGTCGCCGCTTGAAAGTAATTCCAGCCGTTTAAGAGCCGAGTTCAATGACTGAGGCTTCGACTGCCTTGGAACAAGAAGGGGTAATGCCATCGCGCATCAGTTCCGCGCCGGTGAAAATTTTACCTTCTTGCGGAATGGCCGTGCGGCCCGGCGCAGGATTGAGTTCGTGAACCGTGTATTTTTTCGCCGGGTCCAGTCCTTGCGGACGCACCGGAACATTTATCCCGTCTTTCAATTGAAACGCAAACACGGCGGCGCGACTACGGTCGGATGAAACAAAATTCAACGCGCCACGAAAACTTTCATGCGGGTTTTCCAGCCGATACAAATCGCCGAGCAGAGTGACTTCGCGGATTTTTTTGTAGGCGCTGACGGCCCCGGCGCAAATGGCCTTGTCCTGCGCCGACAATTTATTCAAATCCAGATCCATGCCGAAACGCGCGCTCATCGCGACGCTGCACGCGAAGTGCATCGGACGATTGCCCCAATGCGTGACGTGGCTGGCGGTGGCCATCGGCGGAAAGAAATAGGAGTAATCCCATTGCATCGGCACGCGCTGCGTGGGGTCGGTGTTGTCGCTCGGCCAGAATTCATGGAAGTATTTCAATGCCTCGTAATCCACGCGTCCGCCGCCGCCGGAACAGAGCATCAATTCCGTGTCGGGAAATTTCTTCGCCGTTTTGTCCATCAGCGCGTAGAGCGCGTTCACATAATCAATCCACAAATGTGACTGGCGGTCCGGCGCGAGATAGGACGACCCCGGTTGCGTGAGGTAACGATTGCAATCCCATTTCGCGTAACTGATGTTCGGCACACCGAGAATGTTTTGGATGACTTTCCACTCGAACGCCTGCACTTCCGGTCGCGTGAGGTCGAGCACAAGCTGATTGCGTTGCAATTCCAGTTCGCGTTTCGGCTGACGAATCACCCAATCGGGGTGCTGCTCGAACAATTCACTTTTGGGATTCACCATTTCCGGTTCGATCCAGATGCCAAAACGCAGGCCGCGTTTTACGGCTTCGGCGGCGAGCGGCGCAAGTCCATCAGGCAAACGACTTTTATTCGGCTGCCAGTCGCCAAGTCCGGCATGATCGTCCACGCGCGGATATTTATTTCCAAACCAGCCGTCATCCAGCAAAAATAATTCTACTCCAAGCGCTTTGGCCGGATCGTAAAGGCCGACAATGCGGTTAAAATCAAAATCAAATCCCGTCGCCTCCCAATTGTTCAACAGCACGGCGCGGGTTTTATGCCCGTCGCGCATTCCGAAATCGCGCGCCCAACTGTGCAGTTTCCGGCTCATTTCGCCGAGGCCGTTCGCGCTCCAAACCCAGATCATTTTCGGCGTGGTGAAAGTTTCGTCCGGCTTCAAATGATACGCCGACGCAAATGGATTCACACCGCACACCGCGCGGACATTATCGCCGTTGTCATCGAACGCACATTGGAAGCTGCCAGACCAGGCGAGCGAACCGGCCAGCACGCGGCCGCTGTTTTCCACCGGCGGCCCGTCCAGCGAAAGCATAAACGAAGGATTGCGAAACTGATCCGCGCGCACGCCGGTTTTTGAATCCAAAACTTTTGTGCCGGGCGTGATTTGCTCGGTAATGGGCGTCAACATTTCCTTCGCCCAATCGCCGAAGAAATGCGTCAGATAAACATTCGTTGCCGGGAGCAACAATGCGGTCGAGGCCATGCGTTCCAACGTTACTGCGCTGGATTCGTGATGAATAATTTCCGTCCACTGCTCGATGACATCCCGCTGGCGGTCAGCGCGAAAATTTAGCGTGACGGCCAGCGGATAAGCCGGATCGTGCAACTTGATTTGAGTCAATTCACGTCCGGCGGAATCGTTCGTGCGCGTGAGGCCGTCAAAAATCAATGCCGTCGAAGTGTTGCCATCCGCGTGGACGATTTGCAACGCCGGTTCCCAAATATAGCCGTCGCCCGACTGCGGATAGGCTTCCTCGGCGCGCTTCAGTTTTTCATTCGCGCCCGCTACGCCGATGGCGCGTTGGTAAAGCCGGCCATCGTCGCCGACTTCAAAATTCAGGGCGAAACTTTTGGTCGGCACGCTGAAATTTTCATGCGCCAGCGGTTTGGCCGCAATTTTTTCTATGGCCAACAATGACGCAACCACACCCAGCGTTAAAAAATATAATTTGGTTTTCATAATTCCAAAAAGTCCAGCGTTCCGTCAGGCTCCGACGCGAAGGCTGAGTTGCCAGGTCACGAAATTGGAGGCTGCCACAACTCCACAACGATTTTGCCCAGCCGCCAGCGTCAGCACATCGGTATCCGCATTCGTCGGTTCCAGCGCAAAATGATGATGGCCATGCCAGCCCCCGCGCGTGAGCCACAAACCCAGCGTGTTGTTTTCCGCCGAGTTCCACGCAAATTCCAACCGGTCGCCGGTGGTTTGGTTGCTGATGGCGGCCAGGCCTTCGCTTACCGGTGCGGCAAAAATCTTGGCGGATTTTTTTTCTGGAATCACAGTCTCCACCGCATCCACCCACGTCGCACCATTCAACAGTGTGCGCGTGGCCGTCGGTAATTCGAGTTGATCGCCCGCTTGCAACCGTAACAGTGGATGGATGGCCCATACAAAAGCTTCGTCGCGCGCGCTCAAATTGTTCAACTGATAGCCGACGCGGATTTCATTTTCCACCAGCTCAATCGTGCGCTTGAATTCAAACGGCGATATTTTCAGCCGGACGGACGTTTTTAGAATTCCATTTTCCCACGCGGCGGAATCGACTTTCCACGGTGCGCTCCAAACTTCGCCATGATCCGGCAGGTCGCGGCCCTGCCAGGAACACGGCGTGATGGTCGGCAAACATTCGTCCGCGCCGACCAGCGGGCTGCGCGAAAAATCATCACCTGGCCGGTTCCAAAATAATTTTAATCCGTCGGCCGGGTGCCACATCCACTCGCGTCCCGTCCGCAGATTTTTAAGTGAAATAATTTTTGCGCCCAGTTCCGGCACCACCGCGAGTTCGACTTCCTCGTTGTTGAGCACATAAACTTTAAAACCCTGCTGCTGGCGCACGGAAAACGAATGGGTAAGGGTTTTCATGGTGATATAAAGCTGTCAGATTGAAAACCGCCGGTCTTTCAAATTCGTTCGGCGAAGAACTTTGCACATGGGTTTTACAAATTTCATTGTGTTCATTGCGACCGGGTCAGGAAGTCATTCCACTTAAAAGATCGGCGGCCAGCGCATGGTTTGGATCACGCCGCAACGTGGTTTGCAGCGATAATTTAGCCTTGTTTTTTTTGCCCAAACCAAGCTGCGCTTGCGCCGCCAAAAAGATCGCGGTGGTTTCCTGTCGGAATTGCAAGTCGTCATCGAACAACAGCATCGTCGGCAGTGACGTGGCGAAGTAATCAATCTTCGCCTGTGTCTGCTGGAGTTTCTGCGCATAAGCCAGCAAGTCGCGAAAAAGTTTTTTTGCTTTCGCGGGTTGACCAAGTTTTTCCAACGACAAGGCGGAATAATAAGTCAGCTCACTGAAAGCGCGGACGCTCATTTCCTGGAAATCACCCTTGAAGTTTGCCGCCGCGAGCCAATATGCCTGCGCCGCCTTTTTCTCGCCCAAGCCAGCCAACGCGCAGCCAAGCCAGTAATGAATGTCGCTTTTATTGGCGAGCAGGTGCCGGGCTTCGCTCAAATTCTGCGGCGAAGCCAGAGCGTGTTCAAAATGCGAACGTGCTTTCGCAAAATTGCCGGCGACCAAAGCGGCGCGGCCCAGCGCGAGTTGCGCGCGAACGTGCTGGCCGAGGGGACCACCTTCGCCGCCTTCCCACGGTTGAAATTGGCGGCGGGCAACCAATTGACCGGCCTGATCGTGCCGCCCCGTCTGGTTGTAGAGCGCACCAAGCTCGATGCTCAAATCATCGCGTTGCCGGACAAGGTCTGGGTGCTTGGATAATTCGCGCAGGCGTTTCGCCGGTTTTTCGCCGAGCCGTTTCCAGAGTTGATCGCGCTCGTAAAGCAGACGCGCGTCCGCCGGATTGGCCTCAAATGCTTTGTCGTAGGCGGCACGGGCTTTCGCCGACTGGCGGCGGATATTGAAATAGCCAATGCCGAGATTGCGCCAAACGATTGAAAATTTTCCATCAAGCTCTGCACTGCGTTCCCACATGCAGATGGCTTCGTCGTGGCGACGTCGGTCGTAGAATAAATTACCGAGATAATATGGGGCGCGCGGATCTTTGGGATTGGCGCGCATGGCCGTTTCAAGAATGGCAATTTCCTCCAGCCGCGCCGGAAAACAATAGTCGGGCGCACACGCCGCCGCCTGCCTGAAGTGTTTCAGGGCCGATTTGCCGCCGTTAATTTTTTCCTGCAACCACCCGAGCGTGTAATGAACCAGTGGCAGC
>JBEEGR010000111.1:0-9006 GCA_041166985.1 Verrucomicrobiota bacterium
GGTTTGGAGATCAAGGATCGTTTTCTCGCAACGTTCGATGTCGCCAATAATCGTGTTCAATTCCGAGACAACCTGCTGTTGTTGAATTAGACTTTTTTCGGCGAGCCGGATTTCTTTGAGCGACATAGCGCCGGGAATTTACGCGGAGAGAGCAGGCGCGTCCAAAATTAAATGAAAGCCCGCCACCATTAAAAAAATGCGGCGGGCTTGAATTGCCAGCGAATTATTCTCAGCGGGAATCCCAGCGATAATCCGGGCGGTCATAGGTCCGCAGATCGCGACCGTCCCAATAATCCCGGCGTTCCGGATAGCCGCGATAAGCGCCGCGTTGATATTCCGGTGTGCCATAGGCGCCGCCGCGATAATTGCGGTCGTGAACGAGGCAGCCGGTTCCCATCAGCGTAATAATTCCCAATAAACAGAACAGTAATTTCATAATAAGTCTCCTTTTGTTTCTGCTGCAACCTCGTTCGCATACTCGTGACTTTCTATGGGGTTGAACCCCTGAGGAGAGTTACTACCCGTAAAACAGTAAACACCGCCCGGCGGGAGTTATTTTAATCCGAGCCAGGGATTTTTGTGACCGTCAACGGGACAACTGCAATCCAGTTTTTGGCCAGTCGCATCAGCAATGGATTGAATCTTTTTTGGAACAGTCAGCCAGATGTAGCTTATCGGGCGCAGGTGAACACAAATCTCACTCAGACAAATTGGATCGATGTCAGCGGCAGCATTATCGCGGCGGGAACGAGCGCTTCGTGAATCGCTACGAACATTCTCACCGCACCTATTTTTTATCGCATCATCAGCCCATGAGTCGAAGTTCCGGAAGAGGACAAATCTGTCCTGCCGCAAGCCATTCAGAACTGTGTCGGGATTTTCGCGTAAAACTTTCTGGAAATATTTTTCACGCTGGCATTGGCATTGCTATCGCTATTTATAATCGTATGAATGCTTCAAATCCTTTTCAGATTCCTCCCTGTCTGCAACGCGCCGATGTCCAACAACGCCGCCGCGAACGTTTTCGCAACGGCTTTCTCGCCGCAGTCGCCGCCCACGTCATCTTGTTTGCCGTGCTGCTGATTCAAGGTTGTAAAAACGGCCAATCCGCTTTCAACGCCAAACCGGAAGCCCCACCCGCTATTGCTGCCGCGCAGCCGTCGCCTTCGCCTGCCACCACCAAACCCGCGCCGGTCGTTGTCGCGCCAGTGCAAACTGTCGCCAAAGAAATTGTTTCCGCTCCTGTCAATCATGTTGAAACGGTGTATCAGGTAAAATCCGGCGACACACTGAGTCGCGTCGCGAAAATCCATAATTCCACCGTCAAAGCCATTAAATCGGCGAACAGTCTAAGCGATGAGCGGCTGGTAGTGGGAGCAAAATTAAAAATTCCCGCAGCTTGATCCGCAGTTATTTTCGGAACAATCGAAACAGAATCGTCAGCACTACGCTGATCAGCAGGCAGGTGACGATGGGAAAGTAAAAGCTGAAATTTCCGCGCGTGAAATGAATGTCACCCGGCAATCGCCCGAGCCAGCCTTTGCCGACGCCGCTCCAGAGCAAAGCGCCGACGACTGCGATAAGCAATCCACCAATCAATAAAACTTTTCCCAATTCCGTCATATTTGAAAACGTGACACCTGACACTTCGCACTGGGCCACTCGAAACTTATTCCACCTCCGCGAGCTTCTCAAAACTCTCTTCGATAAATGTCGTTCCCTGAATTCGCGCCAGTTTTGCGTAGAGACCGTTCAATGCCATCAACTCCTCATGCGCGCCGCGCTCCACGATTTGCCCCTGTCGAATCACGAGAATCTGGTTGGCGCGGCGAATCGTGCTCAACCGATGCGCGATGACAAAGCTCGTTCGGTTTGCCATTAATCGTTCCAACGCTTCCTGAATTAATTTCTCCGTCGCGGTATCTACGCTCGCTGTCGCCTCATCGAGAATTAAAATTGGCGCGTTCTTCAACAATGCCCGCGCGATGCTGACGCGTTGTTTCTCGCCCACACTCAACTTCACACCGCGTTCGCCCACGTGCGAATCATAGCCGTTTGGCAGTTTCGCGATGAACTCGTGGCAATTCGCCGCGCGTGCCGCCGCGATGAGTTCCGCTTCGGTCGCATCCAGCCGCCCGTATAGAATATTTTCGCGAATGCTGCCATTGAACAAAAACGCCTCCTGACTCACGACGCTGATGTGTTCGCGCAATGATTCCAAAGAAATACCGCTGACGTCCTGACCGTCAATCGTGATTCGTCCAGAACTCGCTTCGTAAAACGCCGGCAGCAGATTCACGAGCGTGGATTTGCCCGCGCCGGTCGGCCCGACGAGCGCGATCATTTCACCCGGCTTGGCGCGGAGTGAAATGTTATTCAACACGCGACGCTCGGTAACCAGAGCGCCGGCCTCCGGGCCAGCGAGTTGGACATCCTTCGCGCCATCGCGCCGTGCTGGAAGCCGGCGTTCCTCCTTCGCGTAACTAAAACCAACATTTTCATAAACGACTTCGCCGCGAACCAGCCGCGCCAGTTTGCCGCGTCGGTCACTGCGTTCTTCAGCCGTGTCCAAAATGTCGAACACCCGCGCCGCCGCCGCGCGAGCGGATTGCAACATCTGATTCAGTCCATGCAATCGCCCGATGGGTTCGTAAAAGAACATTCCCACGTAGAGCGTGAACGCGACGAGTTCGCCGACCGCCATTTGTCCGCGCATGACTTCCGCGCCGCCAACCCAAAGCACCAATCCGATGCCCGCCGCCCCAATAAATTGCATCGCCGGCCCATAGTTCGCCCACGCGCGCATGACAACCAGCGAACCTCGGCGCAGTTCATCCGCTCGTTGCGAGAAACGCGCATCTTCATGTGGCTGGCGTCCGAATGCTTTGATCTGGCGAATGCCTTGCAGATTATCCATCAACAATGCATTCATCGCGCTCGAAGCTTCGCGTTGCAGGCGATAACGCTTGTGCGCGGTCAGCGTGTACCACAGCGCGCCACCGATGAGAAATGGAACTGGAATGAGCGAGACCGCCGCCAGCGTTGGGCTGGAAATAAACATAAACACCAGCGCGCCGATGATGCTGAGAACGGCTACGGTGCCTTGCTCGACACCGTCAATCAGCAGACGCTCGACGTTGTTCACGTCTTCGATGACACGCGTCATCAGGTCGCCGGACGCGCGTTGGTCAAACCACGGAACGGGCAATCGTTGCAGCCGCGCATAAACTTCACGGCGCATGTCGTAAATGACATTTTGTTCGAGCGTGTTGTTGATGCGAATGCGGATGCTGTTAAACAATTCCCGGAACAAAAACGCGGCGAGCAAACCGAGCGCGGCCGGCGTGAGCAAATCATGGCGGCCTTGTTTGATGACTTTGTCAATAATCACGCGCGTGAGCCATGGATAAAGAAATCCCGCCGCGAGCGACAGAATTGCAAATCCGACCGTTCCGACGACCATCAGCTTGTAAGGCCGCAGATAAATTCCAACGCGCCGCATGACTTCGCTCGTCGCGCGCGGTCGCGAACGAAATGTTGGGTCGGTGTGAGAACCAAAGCTGGGATGAGTTGACATGGATCAGGTGCGGAGTGTCAGGTTCGTGAGAGAAAATCCACCATTGCCTTGGCGAACGGAGCCAAATCTTTCGGCGTGCGGCTGGAAATCAGATTTCCGTCCACCACCACCGCTTCGTCCACCCAGATTCCGCCCGCGTTTTCCAAGTCGTCTTTGATGCCGCGTGAGCCAGTCACGCGTTTGCCTTGCAGGATTTTTGCGGAGATGGGAATCCAGCCGCCGTGGCAGATGAATGCGACAAGTTTGCCTTGTTCAAAAAATTCGCGCGTCAGCGAAAGCACTTTGGCGTCGCGCCGCAATTTGTCCGGCATAAAACCGCCGGGCACGAGCAGTCCGCAGAAATCGCGGCTGTTCATTTCGCTGATGAGCGCATCGGCTGCGGCGGGATAACCGTGTTTGCCGTTATAGGTTTTCAATTCCGGCCCGGCTACGCGCATCGCGAAACCGGCTTCTTCGAGCCGCAGTTTCGGATACCAGAGTTCCAAATCTTCGTAGAGGTCGTCCACGAACGTCAGCAAAGTTTTCTGCATGAATAGATATTCACCAAAAGTACCGCGCGAACAAGTCTGCTTCTTGGGCTGGCATGGAAAATGGTTAATTTGAACAAAATGCGTGCAATTTAATTTCGCGCCCGTTAATAAATCAAAAAATGTATCCCCCGATTGTCACCAAAGACCCAACCGCTGTTGAAGTCGAAGTTCAATCTGCTTACCGCGCAATTTTTCCAAATGCCGATCCGATGTTTGTGCCGCGGGTTTTCGGGTGGGCAATCGAGGCGTTCACCGGCAGCTATAAAGACTATCAGGCTGTGGATGCTCAGTATCACGATTTTGAACACACGCTTCAGGGCGCGCTCTGCATGGCGCGATTGCTTCAAGGCCGTCACGAGGCTCGCGCGCACCCGCAACTGACCCAGCGCATGTTTCAACTCGGCGTCATCGCGATTCTGCTGCACGACACCGGCTATCTGAAAAAGCGCGATGATATCGAGGGCACCGGCGCGAAATACACGGTGACGCACGTGAACCGCAGCGCTGACTTTGCCGCCGAACTGCTGAGCGAAAAAGGTTTTTCCGAAACCGACATTAAAGCGGTTCAAAACATGATTCTCTGCACCGGCGTGGATGCGGCGCTGGCAGTGATCCCATTTCAGAACGACATGGAAAAAGTAATCGGCCACGCGCTCGGCACGGCGGATTTGCTTGGGCAAATGGCGGCGGATGATTATGTGGAGAAGCTGCCAATTCTTTACGCCGAATTTGCCGAGGCGGCAAAACATTCCACCGAAAAGGCGCACCTGATTTCCATGTTCAACAGTGCCGCTGACCTGATGCAGAAGACGCCGATGTTCTGGGAAAAATATGTGCAGATGAAATTGAACCGCGATTTCGGCGGTCTACATCGCTTTCTTAACCACCCTTATCCCCATGGTCCGAACGAATATCTTCAACGTATTGAAGCCAACATGGAAAAGTTGCGCCTGCGCAGCCCAGCATTGAAAAGCTGAAAACGTAGTGTCGGTTTTCTTTTTCGTGCCGCTCTAAATTCTCTGCTTGGCTTCGCGCTAGGGTTGAGCAGCACCATTTCCAAAATGAATCGTGCCGCTGCCTCCGGGCGAGCCTACAGTCACCTGATCATCCACTTGGTTCACGCCAGGCAAATTCGCAATGCTTTCATGAAGTCTTTGCCGGTCGGACGTATTCAGCACCTGGCCGCGTAGAATCACCTGGCCACTTGAGCCTTTGCAAATTTCCGCCGCCACATTACTCGGAGAAGGTGCTATGTCCCTGTCCGCCATCAAAGCCCCGCGAATCTCTTCACCAAGTCTCCATTCGGAAACCGCGACGCTGGGTGGCAATGTCGCTGGTGTGATAATGCCCTCGACCGGTGTTTCGCTATAAACCCGTTCTTCCGGCCGGCTCGAAGTCGGAGTCAACAAGGTGGCCGGAAGCGGACTATAAATGGCTTCTGTTTGCGGACGATTGTGGGCGCAGCCAAACGTAAATGCCAGTGGCAGTGCCATCCAAAGCAGGTTTTTGAAAGTTGTTTTTGACATAAGATTTTCCTCCAATTTTATTTGTTGCCTCCGGTCTCCCGATTTGTCGGTTAAGTTTTACCTGCCGTCCGGGGACAGACAAAGCTCGTTCAACCTATCTTTTTGGCTATAGGGTGTACGCCCAAAATTCAGTTGAAGCCCGGAGTTCTTTGCTCGTTTTGTTTTTCCTTTTTCGTTGGCGCATTTAGAATTCCTGCCATGTCGCGCGATTATGTCCTGCAACCGTTCCGGCAGGAAATCCATTTGCAGATTGATTACGCTCGTGAACTCAACGAGCAACAATGTGCCGCCGTGACCGCGCCGCCCGGTCCCGCACTCGTGATTGCCGGCGCGGGTTCGGGCAAAACGCGCACACTCACTTATCGCGTTGCGTATCTGCTGGAGCAGGGGATTCCGCCAGACCGCATCCTGTTGCTTACCTTCACGAACAAAGCCGCCAAAGAAATGATGCGTCGCGTCGCTGATTTGCTCGGGCAACAACTTGCGGATCTCTGGGGCGGAACGTTTCATTCCATTGGCAATCGCATTCTTCGTCAGCACGCGAAGCTGCTCGGTTATCAGCGCGACTTTACCATCATGGATCGTGAGGACGCCAAACATCTCATCACGACCTGTGTCGCAGAATCGGAAATTGACGTGAAGGCGACGCGCTTTCCCAAAGCCGAAGTACTCGGCGATATTTTTTCAATGGCGTTGAATACGCAAAAACCGATCTCCGATATTCTGGCGGAGCAATACGATTATTTCTCCGAACTCGCCGAGCAGATCGCGGACATTGAACAGCGTTACATCAAACGCAAGCAGGCGACGAACGCGATGGATTTCGACGACCTGCTCGCGCTTTGGCTAAAGTTGCTGCGCGAACATGCCGACGTGCGTGAACATTATCAGCGGCGGTTTCAGTTCATTCTCGTGGACGAATATCAGGACACAAACCGTCTGCAGAGCGACCTGATTGATCTGCTCGGCGCGCGGCATCACAACGTCATGGTTGTCGGTGATGACGCGCAAAGCATCTACGCCTGGCGCGGCGCGAATTTCGCGAACATTTTGAAGTTTCCCGAGCGTTATGCCGGAGCGAAGGTTTACAAAATCGAAACCAACTATCGCAGCACGCCGGAAATCCTTAGCGTCGCCAACGCTGCCATTAGTCCGAACATCAATCAGTTCGCCAAGCAACTCGCGCCCGCGCGCAAGTCCGGTGCAAAACCGGTGCTCGTCACCTGCAATGATGCAGCGGAACAGGCGTCGTTTGTGGCCCAGCGCGTTTTGGAGTTGCGTGAGGAAGGGACGGAATTGAACAAAATGGCCGTGTTGTATCGCTCGCATTTTCACGCGCTCGAACTGCAACTTGAACTGACCAGGCGCAATATTCCCTTCAGCATCACGAGTGGAATCCGTTTCTTTGAGCAGGCGCACATCAAAGATGTCGCGGCGTATCTCAAGCTTGTCACCAATCCGCGCGATGAACTTTCTTTTAAACGTCTCGTGCAATTATTGCAGGGAATCGGCGGCAAAGGCGCGGAAAAGCTTTGGAAGCAATACAATCGTGCTGATGGGGGAAACATCCAACACCCAACATCCAACACCCAACATCCAGTGGCTTCCGCTTTGCAGCCTTGCGCTTCAGGTATTCCCAAGAAAACCGCTGTCGCCTGGGCGCAGTTCGCGACGACCATCGCCCAACTCGAAGCCGAAGACACACGCAAGGATTCCGGGAAAATGATTCGGTTGGTAGTGGAAGCAGGATATGAGGAACACCTGAAAGAAAATTACGCCAACTATCGTTCGCGGCTGGAAGACCTGGAACAACTCGCCGTCTTTGCGCGGCAGTTTGAAAGCGTGGAAGATTTTCTCACGCAGCTTGCGTTGCTCACAAACGTCGAAGCGGAAGATGAACAGCCAGCCAATCGCGATGACGAGCAACTGAAACTCTCCACGATTCATCAGGCAAAAGGTTTGGAGTTCGACGTCGTGTTCTCGATCATGCTTTGTGATGGTTTGTTTCCGTCCTCGCGTTCGCTGGAAAGCCCGGAAGGTGAAGAGGAAGAGCGTCGTTTGTTTTATGTCGCCATCACGCGCGCGAAGAACGAACTTTACCTGAGTTATCCATTGATTCGCGCCATGGCCGGCAGCAGCGGCGATATGATGCAACAACCTTCACGCTTTTTAAGTGACATCCCCAAAGAACTTTTGGATGAATGGAATTTGCGAAGATATTAACGGAACGCCGAGCACCCGCTCGGCAAGAGGCTAAACCAGATTTGAAACTTGCCAAGCGGGTGCTCGGCGTTCCGGGTCTTCGATCAATCTCCCGATTTCATCTTCTTCAAATCCTCCGCGAGGAATTGGGCGACATCTTTGAAGCGCGACACATTGTCGGGGTTGATATCCATCAGTGTCTGATGCGCTTCCAGGCAGGTGCGCGTCACGGTTTCGCGACTGGCGTTGGTGGTGGTGACGTCGGCTGGTTCGGTTTTTTCCGGGCAGACGACTTCGCCGTTTACCACTTTGAAGAGGTGCAATACACCCAGATTTTCCAGCAGTTCCGCGATGCGCGCGTTGGGATTGAATAATTCAATCGTGCGGCTCACATTGTCGGCCTGGGCTGCGTTGATCTTCAGGCCAAACCCGGCCAGCACGCCGAGAAAGGTGCTGTCCATCAGCACGCAGTGCGTGACGTCGAGCACGAACAGGGAATATCCCTTGTTCAGCAGTTCATCGAGAAGGATTTTAAAATCCACGCTCGAATTAAAATTCGCGCGGCCTTCGATTTTGATGAAGGCGCATTTCTGGCCGACGGATACTGAAATTTTTCCTGACGGGGCACTCATGATTAAATTATTTGCCGGCTTTGCTCACGATTTGAACCAGCGCTTGTTGCAGCACCAGCGATTCATCCAGTCCGCTGGAAACCAGCCGTTGATTACAACGTAGCAACAGGTCCATCGCGCGGACGAGTTCCGACTGACTGTACTGTTTCACCTGCGGGAGCGCTTTGTAAAGGACGTAGGGATTAATTGCGAGGGGATTAAATTTTTTATCAGCCGGCAATTTGTCCGCAGGAACCCGCTCCAACTGCGCCTTGAAGCGGTTATAATCGCCATCCGTCTTGATCCAACCCTCGCGGATCATCTCTTTTAACAACAGCATCGAACGCACTTTGCTGATAAGTCCGTAAAGCAAACCGATCTCGGATTTTTTTGAATCAAACTTAGTTTCCCACAATTCTTCGTCAAGTCGGCGTAAGAGACGCGGCAGGTCGCGGTCGCCCAACGCGTCGCCCAGGGCAAAGGCGCGGGCGAGTTTGTTGCGTGTGCAAATTGCCACAACGTCCTCCATGCCGATTTCCGCTTTGTCGCCGACGTAGAGC
>JBEEGR010000112.1:0-4027 GCA_041166985.1 Verrucomicrobiota bacterium
ATTCCCTGCCGAAAACTTCCGTCGCCGGAATAATTCCGCGCCTCGGCGCCGATGCCAACTTCCGGCAACCGCTCGCGACGCGTCATGTCCACTGTCGCTTCGGCCTGCTTGATCTGCAGCCGCATCATTTGCGCTTTCGGTTCGTAACGAAGCGCGAAATCCAAAAGGCGCGCATTAAATACAACTGGCCCGGCCAGCTCTGGAAGTTGCAACGCCGGCCACGATGCTTGCAGGTCACGATTTAAAAGCCGGTTCAACGTGACTCGCTGATGCGCGAGTTGGGCGCGGTCGGTGTCCAACTGTGTCACTCGTTTCCCGCGTTCATTTTCGATCTGCAGCACATCCATCAAAGTTGCCTGGCCGGAGCGATAGCGGTTCTGCGCGGCCTCGCGAATTTCATCCAGCCACGCGAGGTCCTGCCCGCCAATGCTGACGACGTGCTCGGCCAGTGCGGTTTGAAACGCGACTTTGGCGAGTTCGCGGCGCTGCATCTGGAATTGGAAATCGCTGTTCGCAGTTTCGGTCGCGAGTTCCGCGCGGGCGACGCGCCGGGCAAGCGCCGGTTTGCCGAAGAGCGGAAGTTTTTGTTCGACGCCATAAATCAAATCGCCTTCATCCGCGCGCATCGGTTCGCGCGCGCCCATGGCGCCGACGCGCAACATCGGATCTTCCCACGTGCGCACCGCGCCGACGCCTGCGGCGGCAGCATTCGTTCGCGCATAGCTCACCTGGAGCGACGGACTGTTCGTGCGCATTTCCTCCGCCAGTTCGTTGAGATAATCTGGCGTGAGCTGCACAACGTTGGTTTCGGTGGCGGCGAATCCGGCAATCGTGAAACCCAACATGCCGCACAAGGAAAGGATGGCCGCAGAAGGCATTCTCCCTCTCTTCGCGACGTAAGAGCGAGGAGAGGGTCGGGGAGAGGAGTATTGTTTCGCCCCTCTCTCCAGCTCTCTCCCCACTCGTTCCTCGCGGAGAGAGAGAGTTGAAACCTGAGCGCGCTCTAACAATGCGGACGTTGTTTTTGTCGCCCGAGCACGAATTGATAAATTTGGAATTGTTTTCATACCGTCCTAAAAAAATTTACTTCGATGCAGTGAACAAGGAGAGGCGCTCCACAATGTGACTGCGTGTACACACTGCGGGCGGTCAAAGGGTAGGAGTCAGATCAGCCGGGCGCAATTCCGCTCGTAAAGCGGTGCGTGCTCATGGGTCAGGGATGAAACCGGACGGGCGAGAAAATTTTCGGGTGAGCTAGTTGGCAAAGTCCATGCCAGCGTCGTGGGGGCGAGGAGGAGAAGTTGCGTTTGGAGATTGAGCGCCGGAATCGTGGAAAGGGGAGACGACTCCGGCGCAGCAGGCGCGGCGCAGCAGCTTGCATGGCATGGACAGCAAGCGCGCATGGTGCGCTCGACGCCAGCCGCCGGCGCTTGCGCCTGGACGAACGGCGTCCAGACCAGCATCAGGCTGCAAACTATGGCCAGCACCGTTTTCATGTTTTGAGTTTTACTCCGTCAGGTAGGGACATCGCGCTGCGATGTCCTCGCCCGCGTACCAGCGGGCGAAACGATTCCAGTTACGTGCGTGGTGAACATATAGTTGCGCCGCTAAACGCGGCGCGGACGCCGCAGCGCGGCGTCCCTACCACCAATTACTTCTTATCGGCGGCCGCTTTGTCACCGGCTTCAATCTTCTTGATGTATTTGGCCGGGCTCTTGTCGAAATCTTTTTTGCAGGACTTGCAACAGAGTTTCACTTCCTGGCCTTTGTATTCGAAGACGTAGGGTGCGCCCATGTCGCCGCCGAGTTTGTCACCGGAGACGGGGCAGGTGGTCAGGGTGTCCGGCTTGGGCGCGGGTTTGGCATCGGCGGCAAAACCGGCAAACGGCGCGGCCAGCACCGAAACAGTGAGAACAATCGCAGAGATGTGTTTGATGGTTTTCATAATTTGTTCAAGCAACACCAATAATACGCCACAGTTCGGGAATTCCCTCAAAGAAATTTTGACCTAACGACTCAAGCGCAGCAACCCGGCGCACGGGACGCGTGGATTGCAACCGCGACGCTCGTGCCGGGTTTGCTGCAGCGCATGGTTAGCCTGCATATCAACTCTCATGAATCCTCTTGAGTAAATCATGAAAGGTCTGCTCCGCGCCATCTACAAATGGCGCTTCGTAAGTCAGAAAGACCACACCTTGCGGATGCTGAATGACCGCCTGACCAAAGAAGGCATCACGTGCCGTCGTTTCGGCCAAGACCGTCGCGCAACGAAGTGCGCAAACACCTGACTCCTCAGCAAGCGACTTGGTGACTCTCAGGTCAGGCGCAGACGCTCCGCGTCTGGCCGCCTCCAAACCGTTCTGGAATACGCGCTCAATCACCTGCGCACGCTCAGGCGCTGGGCCATCTCCGGTGATGCGGCTGGCTGACGTGATAATCTCCTCGCGACGTGGAGTGTGAAACACGCAACGACTGCCCTCGGTGAATCGCTCCCAAGTGTCCGGAAAATCAAAGACGATGCCTGAATCAATCGTGACCATATTGGTGCGAAATCTCTGGGCGCGTAGTGCAGGCTAACATTATTATTATGCCACCGTGCATGCACAACATCGTGCCCGGCTGATTTTTGTAACCTCTCCTGTTTTCATGCCTTTAGAAAATCACGCCGCTGAATTTCTTTCAAGGATTAACCTGGAACTCATCTCATAAATAAAGGAGCGCGGGCTTCAGCCCGCTTCAACGTCGTTCAGGCTGTTGGTTTTTGGCCGAATTGAACAATCGAGCACTTGAAGCGGCGTGAACGCCGCGCTCCCAAATCATTTATGAGATGGTATCTATCGTGAGTTAGTTGGCTGGTGACCGCAGCAAAAATAAACCGGTCAACGCCAGAACAATTCCCGCAATCCGCATCACCGTGGCGGGTTCTTTGAAAAATAAAATCCCGGCCGCCGCCATGATCGCCGCGCCACCCGCCAGAATCATCGGCACCGACGACAGCGGCCCGCCTTTTTGGAAGAGCACAAAAAAGAAAATCGTGCCGATGCCCACACAGATGCCGGTCAACACCGAGTAAATCACACCCGGCGCGCTCATCTGCTGATTCCAACGATCGGAAAAATAGAGAAACGCCAGATAAACGAGAATGGTCCCCGCCGCCGTCGCTTCGACGACGAATCCGCCCAAACCGTCACTGATGCGCTCGGACGCCAGCTTCGTAAAAATCTGATGCAAGCCGTAGAGGACCGCCGCGCCCACGGCGTACCAGAACCATTGACTCATATTTTGGCCTTTCTTCATTTCAGCAACGAATCTTTTAAAGTCCGATTTCTTGCAGTTTCCGCAACTGCCAACAAGCAGAAAAGGCGGCGACGCCACACCGTGTGTTTCGATTCCGGCATCACCGCGATAACGCCCGTTCGCGTTCGAGCAAGGTCGGGTGCGAATAATAAAAACCGCTGTAGAACGGATGTGGCGTGAGATTGCTCAGATTTTTTTCGTTCAACTTTCGCAACGCGCCGATCAACGATTGCGGTTCGTTCATCACTTCAGCGGCAAAGGCGTCGGCTTGATATTCATAGCGACGCGACCACCAATGCGCCAGCGGCGAAAACCAAAACGTCACCACGCCCGACAAAAGCCCGAACAGCAACAACGCGGGCGCGACGTTGCCCGGCTCGAATCCGAACGCGCGATAAAACCATTCCTGTTTCGCCAGCAGCGCGATGAGATAGAAACCGACCAACGAACTCAGCGCCGAGAACACGAGCATCTTGGGAATGTGTTTCTTTTTGAAATGACCGATTTCATGTGCGAGAACGGCTTCCAGTTCGGATTCGCCAAGCTGTTGAACCAACGTGTCGAACAAAACAATTTTTCGGAAGCGCCCAAACCCAGTGAAGAACGCGTTCGAGTGACGCGACCGTTTGCTGCCGTCCATTACTTCAATGCTCTTTGCACCGAACTCAGTTCGTCGCCCGAGATTCAGCAGGCGCTCGCGCAAACTTCCTTCCGGCAGCGGCGTGAATTT
>JBEEGR010000113.1:0-4761 GCA_041166985.1 Verrucomicrobiota bacterium
GAGATTGTCGAGCGGTTGCGTTTTCGCCGTGTTGCTGTGCATGACTGGATTCTCCGCGTAGATGCAGGAAACCTTGTCAGGATTTTCGATGGCCCACGCGTAAGCTTCTCCAGCTGCTCCTCCGTCACCTTCCATCACAGGTTTCTTGGAAAATCCGTGATCAGTGAGGTATTTATAAATTGTGTTCCATTGCTTCATATCGGGCCCATCGCCGTTATACGGAACTGCTCCAGTTACAATGTAAAAGCCTTTGGACAATAATTCCTGGTCAACCACTGCATCCCGGCCGACAAAGTCCGCTCGAAATACCCAAGGATTTCCGAGAGCCGCTATCTTCGGTACAATGACCGTAGTGAACGCTTCGACATTAGGGAGTTCAAATTGATAACGGTTATAACATTCCGTGAACAATGGCCCGCGGCAGGTGAGATAGGTTCCTTCACTCGGAAAATTTTGATAAGAGTTTGCGATGCTGTAATAGGAAGTTCTTGTGAATTTATTGCCCGCAAAATCAGGCAGAGCGGCCTTGGTTTCATTGACGCTTTTTTCGATAAAATCCGCAATTATTTTTGGATCACGCAGGCTATGCGGATGATGGCCGCGACCTTCTTTGATCATCACAGAAATCCGGCCGCCCAACTGTTGATAGATGCTTTCGATAGGCAATGTAAATTTCCCCAATATGGGATCAAGGCTGCCGCAGACGTGAAGCAGCGGAACGTCGTTTGTGGCCAAACCCACAAGTCCGCTCATGATTCCCCAATTGCCGCCCGGATTGTCCGCGTAGATGCACGAAACCTTATCGGGATGTGTCGTCGCCCAGATGTAGGAATATTCTCCGCCACGGCTCATGCCGATGAAGGCGGGCTTCAGTGCCAACCCGTGCCTCGTGAGAAATTCATACCAGGCATCCCACTCTTTGCCCGGTTTCAAGTTCTGGTTCGCGGACGTGTAAGCGATGTGAAAGCCGCGCTTGAGCAACTCCACTTCGGCTTGGGGCTGATGGTCCCAATAGCAACCTTGCCATGACCACGGATTGCCAGGCGCGGCCACCTTGGGCACAACAACAATACAGCGGCGTTGGCCCTTCGCCGGCTCTTTCACGCCCGCCCCTTCACCCGCTGGCGCGGAGAAAGGAGTGATGGCTAAAGTCTGTTCATCCATCACGAAATCGTAACGATCAAATCCGTGCCATTCGCTCTTCCCACCGTCGAAAGATACGCTTGATGATTCGCCTCCGTGCGTGGGTGATGCGCTCAATATGCCGGTGGCAAACAACGTCGCCGCAACTAACTGTTTCAATTTCAATGTCTGAGAAATTCTTCGCCGCAGAGACGATTTAAAGCGATTTATTTTAAAGTGGCCAGTTGACCGTTGTCCGGCGCTGTTAATCAAGTGCATGGTGACAATGTTTATACTACGACGACAGACAGTTCAATGAAGGTTACGCTTTGATGGGCGAGAAGTGTTTTAAACGCGACGTGACAGAAGCAAGGGCAACAAATACAACTCAGCAGGGCCATTACTTCTTCAGCACGGTCTTTACCCACTCCTGATTATCCAAATACCAGCGCACCGTTTCGCGAATTCCTTTTTCAAACGTGTGCGCAGGAACCCAGCCGAGTTCGTTTTTGATTTTTGTTGCGTCAATGGCGTAGCGGCGGTCATGACCGGGCCGATCCTTTACAAACGTAATCAGCTTTTGTGAATTATCGCCGAGTTCGGGTTTCATCTCGTCAATCAAATCGCAAATCAGTTCCACGATTTTGATGTTCGCCCATTCGTTGTGACCGCCGATATTGTAGGTCTCGCCAAGTTGGCCGCGCGTGAGGACGGTCCAGAGAGCTTCGGCGTGGTCACGGACGTAAAGCCAGTCGCGGACATTCATGCCGTCGCCGTAAACCGGAACTTGCTCGCGCGCGAGGATGCTTTGAATCACGACTGGAATCAGCTTTTCAGGAAATTGATAAGGGCCATAGTTGTTCGAGCAATTCGTGATGACTGTTGGCAATCCATACGTGTGATGATACGCGCGCACGAGCATGTCGCTGGAGGCTTTGCTGGCGGAGTAGGGGGAGTTGGGCGCGTAGGGCGTGGTTTCGGTGAAATAACCGGTCGCACCGAGGCTGCCGTAAACTTCGTCGGTGGAGACGTGGTGGAAACGGAACTGAGTTGAGAGTTGAGAGTTGAGAGTTGAAAGCCACTGCGCACGACAGGCTTCGAGTAGATTGAAGGTGCCGATGATGTTGGTGGTGATGAAATCGCCGGGGCCGGTGATGGAACGGTCCACGTGAGATTCGGCAGCGAGGTGCATCACATGAGTGATGGCGTGCTTCTGAACGACGGCGAGGACGGCGGCTTTGTCGCGCAAATCCGTTTTCTCAAAAGCATACTTCGGATGCTTGGAAACTTTTTCGAGATTGATGAGATGTCCGGCGTAAGTCAGGCAATCGAGATTCACGAGCTTCTGAATCTGCGGCTGGTCAATGACGTGATGAATCACGTTTGAACCAATGAAACCCGCGCCGCCGGTAATGAGTAAATTCATTTTAACAACAAAGAAACAAAGGAACTAAGTTAGGATTTCATCAGGAGAACGAGGAACGTTCAATACCCGATGGATGCCATGTTTAATAAGCACTTCATTGAAATTAATGAGCAAACCGAGCGGAAATTTTTTTAATCGGAGATAGGTGATGACTTGCGCGGTGTGAATCGGCAGCAATGCGTCCCCCGCTTTCAATTCTACCAGAAGCTTTTCTTCCACGACTACATCTGCACGATAGCCGATCTCGACGCGAATGCCTTTGTAATTTAGCGGCACCGGTAGTTGCAATTGATGGCTTACACCGCGCAAATAAAGTTCACGACTTAAACATGCTTCATAGGCGTTTTCCAGCAGGCCCGGCCCCAGTTCCTGATGAACGGAGAAAGCAGAATCCACAACCGCCGTTGCCAGGTGTTCCACCTCTGCTGAAACATGAACTCGCTTCCAATCCGGGAAATCCAATCCAAAGCTTTGTTTCTTTGTTTCTTTGTTGTTCATAATTCCAGTTTCCAGTTTTGCAGGGAGTCTTCCAATGCTTCTTCGACCGAACGAATGGGCACGCCGGTGGAAAGGAGTTTGGAAACATCCAGCACGCAGTTGGAGCGCGGCGTGGTCACAGCGAGGCGGTAAAACTCTTCATCGTTCTTCCAGAATTCAAATTTCCGCGCTGGTTTCAGAATTCTTTCGATCAAGCCAACCACATCGCGCGTGGTAATGAAGCCGGGGTTCGTCACATTGTAGATGCCAAAGGGCGCGCGGCGTTCCCATAAATCAAGACAGGCGCGAACAAAATCTCCGCGATGCGAAATGGAATTCACGTTATCATAAACTTTTGCGTAACGCTGCACCTTGGTGAGGTAATTGCGCGGATTATCCAACTCATCAAAAGGAATGCGCAGCCGCCAAAGATAGCTTTGCCCAATGTGCGAAACGGCCTCTTCAGCCAAAGCTTTGGAACCGCTGTAGAAACTGTGCTTCTGCTGGCGAAAGGTAAAATTCGGGGGATCCGATTCCGAGAATCCCTGGACGCCTGAACGATTCCTTTCGAGCAGCGATTTGATTTCCGGTTTAGTGAGGTCTGTTTCAATTTGCAGTCGTCCGTCATCAATAATTTTTGCGCCGTCGTAAATACAACCCGAGGAAACGTGTCCCCATGGCACTCCGGCAACCGCGCAGGCGTGAGCGATGGTCTGCGGCAGCAGAGTGTTGCCTGCGAGGGTGTCAGCTTTGGCCAGTTCGCAAGCGTCCACATTCGGTTTGCCGGCATAACCGGCGGCGTTGATTAGAAACGCGGGTTGTTTGTCCTGCAAAAACGCGCGCAATACATCGAAGCGCGAGTAGTCCACTTGTTTCCGGGAGAGTGGAATGAAATTTGTTTTTCGCCGCGTCAGTTCCTGCGCGAAAGCCTGGCCGATATAACCCGATGCGCCTAAAAGAACGATCATGGCTGGAGGCGTTGAGCTTCCGCGACGACTTCGCTCAAGTAATCGCGATATTCACAGTTCGGCATTTTGTTGGTGAGTGATGCAAGTTCGCCGAGCGAAAGAAATTTATTGCGAAACGCGGCTTCCTCGGGACAGCCGATTTTTATTCCGGCGCGCTTTTCAATCGTTTGAACATACGCGGAAGCTTCGTGCAGGCTACTGCTCGTGCCGGCGTCGAGCCAGGCGAAACCGCGGCCCAGGCGATGCACGCGTAGTTCGCCGCGACGCAGATATTCGAGGTTTACATCCGTTACTTCAAGTTCGCCGCGCGCGGACGGTTTCAGCGCCTTCGCAATGGAAACGACAGTGTTGTCGTAAATGTAAAGCCCGGGAACCGCGTAATTGCTTTTGGGCTGGGTCGGTTTTTCTTCAATCGAGATGGCCTGGCCCGCATTGTTAAATTCCACGACACCGTAGCGTTCCGGATCGTTCACGTGATAACCGAAAATTGTCGCGCCGGTTTTGAACTCTGAAAACGCCTTGTGAAAACTATCGCCGCCGTAAAAAATATTGTCTCCCAGGATGAGCGTCACCGCGTTGTCGCCGATGAAACTTTCCGCGATTCGAAACGCCTGGGCGATGCCTTCCGGCTTGGCCTGCTCGCGGTATTCAATCGAGAGTCCCCACGCGCTGCCGTCGCCCAGTAATTTTTCAAAACGCGGTAAATCCTGCGGCGTGGAAATCAAACAGAATTCGCGGATGCCGCCTTCAATCAACGTCGTCAGCGGG
>JBEEGR010000114.1:0-5115 GCA_041166985.1 Verrucomicrobiota bacterium
TTGTCTTTCGCCTTGTCCGGTTCTTCCTGGTCCACGGCTTCGACTTTGAGCAGCGCGAAGAAACGTTCCTTGTCTTTCGGCGGACGGATCTGGCCGGCGATCAAATTTCCCGTCTGCAAATCAAACCGGCGAATCTGCGAGGGCGACACATAAATATCTTCCGGGCACGGCAGGTAATTGAAACTTTGAGAACGCAGAAAACCAAAACCCTCCGGCAAAACTTCCAACACACCTTCGGAAAACAGCACCCCCGCGCGTTCCGCGTTCTTTTGGAGAATGTGAAAAATGACCTCGTGCTTGCGCATCGTCCCGAAATTTTCCACGCCAAATTCACGCGCCATTTTGTTCAGCTCGTTCATGGACATGGCCTGCAACTTGGCGATGTTCAGCGACGTGGCGATGCGGTCTTTACTGTTGGATGCGGCATTACGCGGCTCGCCTCTATCCGGGCGCTCTTCCTGAAACTGACTGTCGCTCGTTTCCACCGGCGTCGTGGGCGGGCGCAATTCATCCGATGAAGTTGACGGCGCGGCGTTGGCCGCAGAGTTTACGGGCGCGGCTTCGGGTTCGGTTAAATGGGTCTCGGCAGGCGGGACTTGATCTTCCGCAAGCGGTTTGCCCGCTTTGGCGCGGGGCTTTTTAATGGCAGCTCTAGGCATAAATAAATAGTCAGGGTTAAAAATTCTTCAGCAGGTGAAAACATCTGAGTTCCGTCACCAAAACTGAGGCTCGTTGCCGGACAACCCCAATTGGACGCATTTGTGTTTGATTAGTTCAAATTGGGATAATCACCAACTGGGAGCGCGCTGCAAGCCCTTCAATTTCGTGATCGGCCAGAAAGAATCCTGCAGTCAGTTCCCGCACACGTTGACGCACTACCGCTTCAGTGTCAAATGAGATTTTGAGAGACGAATTTTGCAATCCCTCGAATAGAATTCAGGCGATTTTTTGTCCAGTTTTCAATTTGGCGGGTGCTATGTCTTGAACCTGAGGGCAGTGTTCAATCGCAAAAATCTGAAGATGGAATTTTAATGCTTACGAACAACAGCATGGTCTGCCGCCAAATCAATACGGCAGCGGAAATCGCGCGGTCAATTCACGCACGCGCTGGCGCACTTTGGACAACGTCTCCACATTCTTAATATCCATCAACGCCTCGCTGATCATGTCGGCAATGGCGGCCATCTCGGTTTCTTTCATGCCGCGCGTGGTTACGGCGGGCGAACCCAGGCGAATGCCGCTGGCTTGGAACGGCGAACGCGTCTCGAACGGAATTGTATTTTTGTTCACCGTTATCCCCGCTTCATCCAGCGCGATCTGGCAGTCTTTGCCGGTCAGATTTTTCGCGCCGACATCCACGAGCATCAAATGATTGTCCGTGCCGCCGCTCACGAGGCGATAGCCATTATGCTTCATGCCCTCGGCCAAAGCGCGGGCGTTGCGGATGATTTGTTCCTGATAATTTTTAAACGCGGGCTGCAACGCTTCGTGGAAACAAACGGCTTTGCCCGCGATGACGTGCATCAATGGCCCGCCCTGGATTCCGGGAAAAACCTGCGAATCAATTTCCTTCGCGTATTTTTCTTTGCACAAAATCAAACCGCCGCGCGGCCCGCGCAAAGTTTTGTGTGTCGTCGTCGTGACAAAATCCGCGTGCTCAATCGGGCTGGGATGCAATCCTGCCGCCACCAGTCCGGCGATGTGCGCAATGTCCGCCAGCAACAGCGCGCCGACTTCGCGGGCGATTTCGCCCATGCGTTTGAAATCAATGATGCGCGGGTAAGCGCTGGCACCGACGGTGATCATTTTCGGTTTGTGCTCGCGCGCCATCTTCGCGAGTTGATCGTAATCAATCCGCTCATCTTCTTTGCGAACGCCGTAATGGACGATTTCAAAAAACTTGCCGGAGAAATTTGCCTTGTTGCCGTGCGTCAGATGTCCGCCGTGGCTTAAATCCATCGTCAACATTTTGTCGCCCGGCTTGAGGAACGCGAAATAGACGGCCATGTTCGCGCCACTGCCGGAATGCGGCTGGACGTTGGCGTGTTCCGCGCCGAACAGTTCCTTCGCGCGATCAATCGCGAGCTGCTCGACGACATCCACGTTTTCACAACCCCCATACCAGCGTTTCTTCGGGTAACCTTCGGCGTATTTGTTCGTGAGCACCGAGCCTTGCGCTTCCATGACGGCGGGGCTGGTGAAATTCTCGCTGGCGATCAGCTCGATATTTTCCTGCTGCCGCACGCGTTCGTGCTCGATGACATTGGCGATTTCGGGATCAATAGATTTCAGTTTCAAGTCTTTGCGGATGAATTGGGTTTCCATTTTGCTGACGCGGCGTTCGTGACGTCCGCCTTCGAATTGTGATTGTAAAAAAGCTTCGGTGATTTTTTCCGCTTCGTGCGGGGTCAAATGTTTTGCGGCGAGGCAAAGGATATTGGCGTTGTTGTGCTGGCGCGAAAGCGAGGCGTCTTCCGCATCATTCACCAGCGCGGCGCGAATGCCGGGAATTTTATTTGCGGCAATGCTCATGCCGATGCCGCTGCTGCAAACCAGAATGCCGAATTGCGCTTTATGGGTGGCGACGGCCTGGCCGACAGCTTGCGCGTAGTCAGGATAATCGGTGGATTCTTTCGATCTCGTGCCGAAATCGGCGATGCTCAATCCGGTTTGTTCGAGATATTTTTTGAGCATTTCCTTCAGCTCAAAGCCGGCGTGGTCCGCGCCGATGGCAATCGCCACGGTTTTATTTCCCTCCAAACCGGCGGCGATGTCGTGCTGATCGAGGAAACGCAGGATCGAAACAATCCCCTGCTCGATCTGGTCGCGGCAGTTCAGGTAAACTTCATACGAGCCGCCAATCGGGTCGCTGATGTCTTTTTCAAACGTATCCAGCGTGTCGTCGAATTCACGGAGCAGGAAAGTTTTTTCCGCCGCCTGCGGATACAGCATCATCACGGTGTCCACGTGACTGTGCGTCATGCCGAAAATATAATCCGCCTGGGCGACGACTTCCGGCGTCAGCATTCGGCTGCGTTGATTTGAAATATCAATGCCCAGTTCCTTGACCGCGATGACGGCATGAGTGCTGGGCGGCTGACCGTCCATCGCGCCGAGGCCGGCGGACATGACCCGGAAATTGCCGCGTCCCGAAACAGCGGCCCGGAAGATTCCCTCGGCCATCGGACTGCGGCAGATATTGCCGGTGCAAACAAAAAGAACGTTCTTCATCTCTGAGTAAGTGTGAACTTGATTTGTGTAAGCCAAATCGTCAACCCCGAATGCGTTCGAGGCCGACGGAACTTCAGGAGCGCGGCTGGCGCACGACGGCCAGCCCCTTCAATAAATCCAACGCGCGGGCCAGCGCGGGGTCGCTGATGAGGGGTGTTTCCGGTTCGGTTTCGCGGGAACGCAGATTCGGCGCGTTGGTTTCGCGGTCAAGGCCTTCGCGATGTTCGCGCACCAGTTCGGCTTCATTAAAACGGACTCGGTGAGCGGATTGGTTGGTTCCGGACCCATTCGTTGAAATACCGGCTACGAGATTGGTTTTGGGCACCATCCAAAACGCATCGGCGTAATAAGGCCGTTCGTCTTCGAGGCTGATGGTGACATCAATGTCCGGTTTGATTCCTTCCGCGGCCATTTTTGAACCATCGCCCAGGGTCACTGGCGCCGTGGCAATCCGCAGGCGCTGGCCATTGCTCAGCGGAAATTCTTTAGCGACCATTGCCTCGCCCGCCGTCCGTGTTCCCAAAATCAAACCAGCGCCCGCTTCGCGCAAGACCGCCGCCAGCGCTTCCGCCGAACCAGCCGTGGCGCGATTCACCAGCACCGCCACGGGAATTGAGATGGCGTTGGTTTTTTCATGGGAAGAAACAACACCGTTGCCCCAGTTCAAAAGCGGTTGAGCTTTGCTGACGAATAAATCCGCCGTGGCCGCTGCCGCCGCATAATCGGTCCCGCCGGTATAGCGCAAGTCCAACACCAAGCCCTTAAGCTTGTTGGTGGAATTCATTTCCCGGAACAAGCCGCTGACTGCCTTGGCAAGCGCGGCATCAAAGCGCGCCACCCGCAGGTAAGCGATGCTGTCGTCGAAAACTTTTGACTGGCTTACCGGAACGGAATCAGCCGCAGCGGTTGCCGCATTATTTGTGATCAGGGACACTTTCGGAGCCAGCATTCCCACGAGTCCCTGAATGGCGGCGCGATTCAATTCCGCGTCGCTGAGGTTGGCGACATGAGCGCGAATCAGGTCGTAGATCTCTTTAAAGTCGGGCGTCGTGTCGGTGGTATCCGCTCGCAAAACCATCGCGGCTGACGATAACCCTGCTATCAGAATAATTATCCGGAGTCGTCTCATCTCGCGTCACAATGCGTGATAAAAACTTGAAAGTAAAGTGAGTGATGACCAGACCAACCGCTGGCGTCAACGCTTCCACGTATTTACAGAACCGTAAATTCAAAAAGGGGAACAAAAACCGTGCGTGAGAAATAAAAATCAGGCTTTGCCTGACGGTCCCGGTTGCGTCGCTTTGCTGAACCACTTTTTCGCTTCCGTCGGATTCCGTTCAATGCCGATGCCGTTCTCGTACATTTGCGCCAGATGAACCTGGGATTGAACGTGGCCTTGCTCCGCCGCCTTGCGACACCAGATGAACGCCTCTTTATCATTGCGCGGGACACTGCGGCCCTGATGATGATATTCTGAAACCTTTGCCTGCGCCTCGGCCATGCCTTGGAACGCCGCGCGTAAAAACCATTTCTGCGCTTCGTAATCCGAGCGCAAACCGTACTGTCCCGATTCGTAGATCAAGCCGAGCCGATATTGATTGGCGGCGTCCCCATTTTCCGCCCGCCGTTGAATGTAAAGAAACTGCGCCTGCTCAAATTCCGTCCGCAACCAGGCGCGGAAACGCGTCCGGCTTTTGCGCAAGAGTTCGCTGGTATGGCGTGACGCCGTCCGGAAAGATTCTGATTTGGTCAAACTCAAGGCCATGGCCTGAAACGAGAGCCGAAGCGCTGCTTCGATGCCGGTTCAAGGAAGCTTAAGCAAGCCGCTTGCCAGTCGTTCAGATTGAAAATTTTCCGAGGAAGAATTGTCGAAGCCAGGTTCAG
>JBEEGR010000115.1:0-4021 GCA_041166985.1 Verrucomicrobiota bacterium
TTGTTCGTCGCCGACATTCGCGCCAATAAAACCTGGGCTTACGACATTCAGTCGGATGGCAGTCTCGCGAACAAACGTCTTCGCTGCGAGCTTGGCTCGGACGGCATGACGCTGGACACAGAAGGGAATCTTTATCTCACCGGCAAAGGCGTGACCGTTTTCGACAAGACCGGCAAGCAGATCGAGCACATTGACATTCCGGAAAACTGGACGGCGAATGTTTGTTTCGGCGGAAAAGATCACCAAACGCTTTTTATGACCGCGAGCAAGGGGCTGTATTCAATCCGCATGAGAGTCAAAGGCGCGAATCCGTCGAAATGATTTCAGTCGCAGTTATTTCCACGTCCAACAACTGACGCGCAGGTTCTGTGATTCAATTGCCAGCGCGGCCACGAATCCCGGCGCGGGTGATAATTCCTTCAACGTCCATTGAGCGGCCTTCTCGGTGTCTCCGGAAATCGCCAACAATCGCGCCGGTTCGCCGGGCAGAAAAGAAACTTCGACTTGGTTCAATCGGCTGCCGATGCCTTCGCCAGTCGCTTTCAGCAACGCTTCTTTGCGGGTCCAGAGATTGAAGAACGCGGCCGGTTTTTCCATGGCCGAAAGTTTTTGAAACAGCTCGTCCTCGCGCTTTGAAAAAAAGCGGGCAACCAACTCTTCCACGTTGTTCACGGGACGAATGTGTTCAACATCGACGCCGATGGATCCAATGCGCGTAATCGCGAGCAGCGCCAAATCTTCCGAATGCGCGAGGTTGAAATGAATTCCGCTCGTGAGAAGTTGCGTTGAGAATTCCGGTTTGCCGCGTTCCGAGTAGTTGAAATCCAGCGCGCTCGGTTCCGTTTGCAGATAGCGAGCCAGCGCTTCGCGCAAGAGACCGCGGCCCGCGATGAAACGGTTGCGGTGTTTGTCGAATTTGAATTTTGCAGCGCGTTCCTTTTCAGAAAGCGAGAGAGTGGCGGCGCGTTTTTCCAATTCCTGCTGCGTTAAATCCAGCGGCGCGGCGAAGATGTGAACTTCATTTTCTTCCAGACGCAATTCCACCGGAGCGGGTGGCCAGAATATTTCAGTGCAAGAGTTCAATCAGCTAAAGCTCGGCCACACACTTTTGTAAGCCGTGACGAAACTTTGCCAATCCGATGCCGTGGTGCGCAACTGATTTTGCAGATGGCGTCGCACCCGCAAATCTTTCGGCTCGTCCCACAGGAGCAACGCCAAGGAGTTCAAAAGCCGTTCGCGCGGATAGCGGTTCGACAAGCCACCAAAGAGACTCGGGACGCCAAACGTTTTTACATTCAGTAGAAGGTTTCGCCAGACGGGCGTCCCGTTGCATTTCGCGATGGGGTTGAAAGCATAGTCGTGAGCGGAAGAGAACTGCTGATTCAGCCGGCGATTCTCAATCCAGAGCCAAATTTTCAATGCGAGCGCGGAAAGTTCCCGGTGCTCCTCTTGAAACTCTTCGAGCGATTTTAAAATCTGTTGCGGATGCAGCTTAAACTCGACGCCGGCGGCGTGGTGTTTACGAACCTCGGTGAACCAGGAAGGCGATTGGAACGCCGAGCTCTCGCTCGGCCCATTTTTTAGAATAGGATCATGGAACTGGCCGAGCGGGTGCTCGGTGTTCCAGTTCAACGCAAGCTGTTTCAGTCGTTCGCGACGTTCGAGGCAGCTCCAATGATATTGCCCCAACGCGCACAACACCGTGTCACCGAGAGCGAGTTGCGCTTTGGCGAGGTTGCGTCCAATGAAGTCGGCTTGCTCCGTGGTAAGGTGAGCGGTGTTGAGCAATTCTTTAGCGAGCAACAAACCGGTGCAACGGTTGAACAAAAGACGCGTGGCTTCGCTTAAGGGAATATTGCCGGCGTCGAGATGATGTTTGCAGTTGGAGAAGGGTGGGGAACATCGAACATTCAACATCGAACGCTCAACATCCAAGTTGTCCGCGTTCGCTTCATTCGGCGTTGGATGTTCAATGTTGGATGTTCGATGTTTTTCATTTTTAGCGCCTGTCCAAAGCACCCGATGACCCGAAACCAAATCATAGCTGAACATTGTGACCGGACTTTTGCGAAGACGCGCGAGCGAATCCACTTTGAATTCCACATGCAAACCGGCTTCGGGCGAAATCCGTTCGCCGAGTTGCTGCAAGGCGCGATGGTATCGGCGCTCGTTCAGCACGCGGTTGCCGCGAAGGAAAACATAAAATTCCAGATCGTTGTAAGACTGGTCGCCGTCGGCAGTTTTCAGAACACCGCCCTGGCCGCGTCCATAGCCACCGCCGAGCACGAGCGCTTCAAGTTTATGGGAAGGAATCAGCGATTGAACTTCCGCCAAAACCTTTTGGCAAAGTTGATCGAGGCGTTTCTCCAACGCATCGTTGCCGTCCAAAGTGAAGCGCTGTTTTCTCGGAGCGCCGAGCGCCCGCTCGGCTTGACTCTGATTCGGCAACGCGATTTCTAAACTGGCCGAGCGGGTGCTCGGCGTTCCATTTCCGCCGTTGCGATAAAATTTCCAGCCTTCGCGGAAGCCATCGAGTTTGGCGCGGCGTTGTTCCCAGCGGATGCGCGCGGCGTGCGGCAATTCGGTCAGACGATTTGTCCGGGCACAAAATTTTAAATCGCGGCGTGTGTCGTTCAGCCAGCCAAGAAAGACAGTGCGTTGCCAGTTGATCGTACTGGGATTTTTCTCCCAAACAGCCGCGAGCGCTTTGGCTTCGCCGAAACTGCGTTTGTAGGCCTGTTGCGGCGTGTAGTTGTGCGAATGCATCACGACCGAATCCGGAATGTAAATGACTCCGTAGCCCTGTGCGCGGCACCAACGGGTGTATTCGTCGTCTTCGGAGTATTGCATTTTTTCCAGGAAGCCGCGCTTGGCCCAGATGTCTTTGCGCAGGCCGCTGCTGACCATGCTGAAAAAATGATCCCATTGCGTGGACTCGCGCTGCTCGCCAAAACAACGATCGTAGTCATGCGCGAAGACAGCCTGGCAATCGGGCCGGGGAATTTGTTTGCCGAACACGGCGGCGACCTGCGGATTCTGCAACGCTTCGACAAGCGGACGCAGCCAGTTCGAGCCTTGTGGTGTGGCGTCGGCATTGAGGAAAATTCCAAACTCCGAACGCGCGAGTTCCATGCCCATGTTCATCACGCGGCTGGGATTGTAGTTCTCGTGTTTGATTTGAACGAAATGACTGGGCTGCGCTTTGCAGAGCATTTCCACCGAACCATCGGTCGAGCCGGAATCTATGACGATGAGTTCCCAGTTTTTGTATTCCTGCGCTTTGAGTGCGGGCAGTGTTTCGCGCAAAGCCCAGCCCTCGTTGTAGGAGCGCATGATGATGCTGATGAACGGATCGCTCATGTGAAAATCAAACTGCCACGGTTGCGACGGGCTGAACGGGTTCAGCGTTTTTCTCTTTGGCCAGTTCGGCGTCACGAGTCATCAGCCGAAAAATATCGGGAATGGCGGCGGTCTCGTCAGAAATCTCCGGCTGGTTTGTGCAGAGCATTGCATAACTGTGTTTGTCGTGCGGATGATAGCCGTGCATGCCGCGAATCGGGCGTTCACCCATGTGGCTGGGGACGATGAGGGCGCCTTCCTTCACGAGAAAAATGAGTTCGCCGAAATAACGATCGGGAAACAACGTCCGCAGTTCCTTCAATTCGGCGTCCGGCATAACTCGACCCTGCGGCACCTGATGGAGTGCGGCGGTGATTTCCTGGCGCGCGCGGTCGTTGAAAAACCAGAAACGCGCCATCGTTGAGTCGTAAACGACCGCGTAATCTTTCCCGATGCGAAAGGGCAGGGGTTCAATTTTAGATTTCAGGTCCAGCAGTTCATCGCAATTGGCCATGCCGTGGTCGCTGAAGATGTAGAGTTTCACTTCGGCGTAATGTTTCTCGGCGACGCCCATGAGCTTTTTGATCCACGCTTCGTAGAGACGGAGTTTGTCGGGGACGGCGGGCGATTGATTGCCGACCATGTGCAGCAGGCCGTCGAGTCCGGGCCAATAGAGAAAGGC
>JBEEGR010000116.1:0-4020 GCA_041166985.1 Verrucomicrobiota bacterium
CAATCGTCTCTGCGGCATCGTTCAAACCAAAGCTATGTCGCAACATCAGCGCCGACGATAGAATCTGCGCAATCGGATTTGCCAGATTTTTTCCGGCAATGTCCGGCGCGGTACCGCCAGCCGGTTCATAAAAACCAAACGTGTGTTCGCCAGTCGTCGCGCCAAGACTCGCGCTGGGCAACATGCCGAGCGAACCGCCGAGTGCCGCGGCTTCATCGCTCAAAATATCGCCGAACATATTTTCGCAGAGCATCACGTCGAATTGTGTCGGCTTGAGCATGAGTTGCATCGCGCCATTGTCCACGAACATGTGTTCGAGCGTGACGTCCGGATATTGTTTGCCGACGCGCGTGACGACTTCGCGCCAGAGAATTCCGTTTTCGAGTACATTTGCTTTATCAATGCTCGTGACTTTTTTACGGCGCAACTTCGCTGCCTTGAAAGCAACGTGTGCGATGCGCTCAATTTCCGGCGTGGTATAAACCATCGTGTCAATCGCGCGTTGCTGGCCGTTGCCGATGTCCTCGGTTTTTTTCGGCTGGCCGAAATACATGCCGCCCGTCAATTCCCGCACCACGAGAATATCAATGCCGTCGCCCTGACGTTCCTTCGCGAGCGGACAGGCGTGCGCCAGTGCCTTCGGCAATCGCACCGGACGCAGGTTGGCGAACAAACCAAACTCCTTGCGGATGCGTAGCAACGCGGCGCGTTCGGGACGTTCTTCTTTCGGAATTGTCGGATCGCGATCAGGCAAACCGACTGAGCCGAACAGAATCGAATCTGAATTTTTGCACAACGCGAGCGTGGCATCCGGCAACGCTTTGCCAGCGGCATCAATGCCCGCCCAGCCGACCGGCGCTTCGGTGATCTGAAGCGTGAAGCCAAATTTCTTTTCCACCACACGCAAAACCTTAATGGCTTCGCGCATGACTTCCGGTCCAATGCCGTCTCCCGCCAACGCTGCGATTTTGAAATTTCTCATGGTTTATTTCCCGCGATTCACCGCAGGAGTTGCGATGCTAATGTTTTGACGTGAGGTGACAATGGAATTTTTACATTCGACATTCGCCATTTGAACTTTGAAATTCGCTCATGGCATTGCCTTACAAAGTCGCCACGCTGCTCTATTGCTTCAACGAACAGGACGAGATTCTGCTCTTGGAGCGGACGCAGGAACCGAATTGCGGATTCTGGAGCCCATGCGGCGGCAAGCTCAAGATGGACGTGGGCGAATCGCCCTACGTCTGCGCCGCGCGCGAGGCGCACGAGGAACTCGGCCAGCAGTTCGCGCCGTCCGACTTCCACCTCGCCGGCCTCGTGAGCGAACACGGTTTTCAGGGACAGGCGCACTGGCTCATGTTTTTATTCGAGTTGAAGCCGAAGCTGAAGCAACTCCCGCCGCCGATGAGCGAAGGCCGCTTTCAATTCTTCCCGCGCGCCGCACTGGACGGCCTGCACATCCCGCAGACCGACCGCGAACGCATCTGGCCGTGGTTCTGGCAATATCGCGGCGGCTTCTTTGCCGCGCACTGCCATTGCCATCTCGACGGGCGTAACGACTGGACGTTGGAGGAATGTAGAATGATGAATGTAGAATGATGAATTCCGCTCGACAACAAATTTTGCCAAGCGCAAATTCCGCAAACGAATTCACGCGCCATGATACGCACATACCATCACGCCGCTGATGACCGCGACTTGAAAGCAATCACGCGTGGCAGTGGCTCACTCGCTCGTAATCTTTTCCGCGCATCCTTTCCCGCCGCGCTTTTTCTTTTCGCCGTGGTTTACGTCATTTGGCGGTCGCTGTTCGCAGCCTTCATCGCCGGAATAGTCCTATTTGCAGCATCCGCCATATCGAATATCCGCTTCTTCGGTGATGTTCGGCGGCGTCAGGATGCGAAAGCGGATAGCGAAGCAGTTGCGGTCACAGAAGTTGAGGCTTCGCGAATCTTGGATATTGAGCATTTAGGAAGTCACGGCCCGGCGCTGGTTTTTTTTGTGGACGAGCGTAAGGCATTACTTTTAGTCGGACAGTGGCTTCTCGACCAGCGTTCGTTCCCCGCCAAATCGTTTCAGCTTCGTCAGTGGTCGGACACCAAGAAGCCCATTCGCATTGAAGCGAGCGGCGGAAGGATTAAGCCGGAGAACTCGGCAATTCGGCTACGTCCGAGTTATCGTCTCACCGACATTGAATTGTTCGAGGCAACGCCAGAAACTTTGCAGGATGATTTGGATAAAGCATTTGACAAAACGGCGGTCTGATAGATTGGCTGCAAATTTTCTCCCGGAAAATTTCCGCGCTGACTTGGTTCATCGCCCTGCTCCCACCGCTTGCCTGAATTTTAATTCTTCATTCTTCATTCCGCCTTCTGCATTCTTTGCGCATGGACGAGCCGATCATTGACCTGCAAAGCGACCATTATTTCATGGGTGAAACGTGGCGGCAGGCGACTAAATAATCCGCAAGTAAATCCCCTTCAGATATTCCGCTTCCTTGAAACTCGCATGATGGTCCGGCGCGTGGCGCGTGGTTTGTAATTCTTCAAACCGCCGCCCTGACTTGGCAGCCGCGCGGCGTACGGCGCCAAAAAACTCCTCAGCCGTCACATGAGCTGAACACGAGCACGAAACCAAAATTCCGTCGCCCGATAGATTGGTAATGCCCAACGCAGCCAGCCGCTCATAAGCATGGATTGCTTTTGTTCGCTCAACTTCGCGCTTCGCAAACGATGGCGGGTCCAAAATGATTAATTCAAACTTGCGGCGGTTTGCTTCCAGCCATTCAAACGTATCCGCTTGAACCGTTTCATGAAGGCATCTGCCGACGTTGGCATCGGATTGATTCAAAGCGAAATTCCGCTTCGCGCTTTCGAGGGCGTGCGCGCTGATGTCGAGGTCCGTCACGGAAATCGCGCCGCCGCGCGCCGCATACAGCGAGAAGCCGCCGGAAAAACTGAACGCGTTCAACACGTTTCGCCTGCCCGCCAGAGATTCCACGATCCTCCTGTTCTCGCGTTGGTCCAAAAAGAAACCGGTCTTTTGCCCGCGCCAAACGTCGGCCTCAAACCGCAAACCGGTTTCTGAAAAAATCACCGGAGCGCCGAGCACCGGCTCGGCCTGTTTCGCAAAAAGCAATTTGCCGCTCCCCGGAACGCCGGCCTCTCCACCTTCCGCAGTAACGCTACGGAGGACGGGCGGCCCGGCGCGTTGGTTGATTTCTTTTTCAGAAGCGGGCCGAGCGGGTGCTCGGCGTTCCACATTTCTACTGAGTCGCAGAATAATTTTGTCCGGCTCCAATTGTTCCTGAATCAGTTTTGAAATCTCCTCCAACCTCGGCAGCCATGCCGCCGTGTAAATTTTCAAAACGAACGTGCTGTCATATCGGTCCAGTACCAATCCCGGCCAGCCATCGCTCTCGCCATTGATGACGCGGTAACCATTCGTCCGCTCATCAAACAAACCGAGTCGGCGTTCAATCGCCTGCGCCAGCCGCGCCGACCACCACACGGAATCAATCGTCTGCGGTTTGCCCGCATGCAACACGCGCACGCGAATCGGTGAATCGGGATCAAAAAATCCCACCGCGAGAAATTCATCCTTGCGATCGTAAATCACCGCGAGTTCACCCGGTTGGCCGTCTCGATTCAGTTCGCGCACACTGTCGCCAAAAACCCAGGGATGGCCCGAGCGCACCTCACCCTCGGCGGCGGCGGTTATGCGCAGACGCAATCGCGAACTGCTCTTTGGTTTGGTCGGTTTCATCGAGTTGGAGTCCACGCTTTAGCGTGCTCCCTATATCGCTGACAAGCTAAAGCCTGGACTCCCACTTCGCACGATTGCATTTTTCGCCGCTTCATCGAAACTAAGCCTCATGGTGGACAAAACAAAACATGTCGTTGTGCTGGGCGCGGGATTTGGCGGCTTGGAATTCTGCAAACATTTTCATGAGCCGAACACCCGCATCACGCTCGTGGATCGCACGAATCATCATTTGTTTCAACCGCTGCTGTACCAGGT
>JBEEGR010000117.1:0-21061 GCA_041166985.1 Verrucomicrobiota bacterium
AGAGAAGCTGATGCCAAAGTGTGGACATATTATAGTGCATCATTGGGCGCACCCTGGCGAAGATTGTGATCCTTGGCGTGAACACGAGACGGATTGGCATCGTTATTGGAAGAGTCTTGTTCCTTCCAACTGCACGGAAGTGACCATTGAAAGAAATGGTGCCATTCACCGTGCCGATATTGTAACAAAGAAAGGAATTGTAATAGAGCTTCAACATTCTTCGATAAGTGTCGACAGTATCCAAGATAGAGAGGCTTTCTACGGACATATGATGTGGTTATTTGATCTTCGAGAATGCCGACCGGAGCCGAAATATGAGGAAATGAACGATCGTAAATATCTAATAAATGCCAAAGAAATCCGATTGCGTCTTCGTCCGAAAGATAACCATCACACATTTCGATGGTGTCACGCACGCAAGAGTATTGCCTATGCAAAAGCAAAGGTTTACTTCGACGTTGGAGGAAATGAAATTTTCGGCTTACGAAAAATGTACATTGAAAAACGATGCGGTGGATGGGGTCTTTTAAAATCGAAAGAAATTTTTGAATCTTGGCTCAAAAAACAATGCATCAGTGGAGATTGAATTGATTCCAGGTTGAAGTTAGTTCACTCGTCAGTTACTCTACTCATCCTTATGACGTTGACAGAAAAGATACTTGCCCGCGCCGCCGGCAAACCGCGCGTGGAAGCCGGTGACAATATCTGGGTGAATGCCGATGTGCTCATGACGCACGATGTGTGCGGGCCGGGGACAATCGGCGTCTTCAAACGCGAGTTTGGCAAAGACGCGAAGGTCTGGGACAAAAACCGCGTCGTCATTATTCCCGACCATTACATTTTCACCGCCGACTCCAAATCGAATCGCAACGTGGACATCCTCCGCGATTTCGTGAAAGAGCAGAACATTCCTTACTTCTACGACGTCATTGATGACGCGAACGGTCATTGGCATTTCGATCCGAGCAAAGGAATGCTCAAGAAACAATACGGCTCACACTACGCGGGCGTTTGCCACACGGCGCTGCCGCAAAAAGGCCACACGCGTCCCGGCGAAATTCTGTTCGGCACTGACTCGCACACGTGCATGGCGGGCGCGTTCAATCAATTTGCGACCGGCATCGGCAATACTGATGCGGGCTTCGTGCTCGGCACCGGCAAGTTGCTCATCAAAGTTCCCGAGACGATGCATTTCCGGCTCGAAGGACAAATGCAACCCGGCGTCATGGCGAAGGATATTATTCTCCATTGCATCGGCGAAATCGGTTTCGACGGCGCAACGTATCGCGCGTTGCAATTTGATGGCCCGGGCATTCCGTCACTTTCAATTGATGACCGCATGACCATCGCGAACATGGCGATTGAAGCGGGTGGCAAAAATGGAATTTTTGAATTCGACGCACGCACTCAGGAATATGTGGATGCGCGTGTGAAGTTGAACGGGACCAAGTCCACTTACGAACCGGTCACGCCCGACAAAGATCAAAAGTTCGTTTACGAGTTGGTCGTTAATCTCGACCAACTCGAACCGACGGTCGCGTGCCATCCCGACCCCGGCCAACGCAAAAAGGCGAAAGATATGGGTCACGTTAAACTCGACCGCGCCTATGTCGGCTCCTGCACCGGCGGCAAGACCAGCGACTTCGTGGAGTTCGCAAAAATTTTGCGCGGCAAGCGCGTCGTGATTGACACGTTCGGCGTGCCCGCGACACCGGAGATCGTCCGCGACTTGCAGACAACGTATTGGGGCAAAGAAACGATCTGGGATGTACTCGTCAGCGCTGGCGTGCAGATGACTGAGAACGCCGGTTGCGCCGCGTGCCTCGGTGGTCCCGTGGATACCTTTGGCCGCATCAACAAAGCCGGCATCAAGTGCATCAGCGCGACCAATCGCAATTTCCCCGGCCGCATGGGTGATAAAGAATCGCAGGTGTTCCTCGCATCCCCGGCAACGGTTGCCGCCAGCGCGCTCGCTGGAAAAATCACCGATCCGCGCGAGTATCTGGCGAACTGAGAAAAATGCATGGCTATCGTTACTTATGCCGAAGTTTCCTGGGAACGCATGAGCAATGCAGTTGAAAAAGTCCGGCAACGCCTGCTTCGCGTCGCCCGCATTCTGGATAAGTGTCAGGTTCCTTACGCGGTCGCCGGAGGCAACGCGGTCGCCGCCTGGGTTTCACGTGTGGATGAAGCCGCCGTGCGTAACACCCAGGACGTGGACATTCTCCTGCGCCGGTCGGATCTTTCGCTGGCTCGCACCGCTCTGGAACAAGCCGGGTTTGTTTATCGTCACGCCGCCAGCATGGACATGTTTCTGGACGGGCCGGAGGCAAAAGCCCGCGATGCGGTTCATATTGTTTTTGCGGCGGAAAAGGTCAGACCCGACTATGCGTCGGCGGCGCCGGACGTTTCAGAATCGGAGGAGACGGAAACCTTTCGCCTGCTTTCACTGGAGGCGCTGGTAAGGATGAAACTGACTTCTTTCCGCGACAAAGACCGGGTGCATTTGCGGGATTTGATTGACGTCGGTCTGATTGACGCAAGCTGGCTGACGAAAATTCCCCCGTTACTCGAACCGCGATTGCGTGAACTGCTCGACAATCCCGAGGGATAAAATTCCCGGAACTCCGCACCTGACCTCCTCCTAAATCACGTGACCTTGCCGTCCGCTTCCAATAAATTCCTCAACGCTGATGAATCGCGAACTGTGGGATAAATGGTGCGAGCGGGGAATTCTTTTTCTGGTGCTCGCCATTCTCGTTTTCGGACCGCTGGCCACCGGCGCGGTGCGAACGGTGGAATTTTTAATCATCCAAGGGCTGACGCTTGCGGTGATGCTCCTTTGGCTCGCGCGACTTTGGATAAGTCCGCGCCCGCAACTGCTCTGGCCGCCGATTTGTTGGGCGGTCGTTGCCTTTGCTGGTTATGCGATCATCCGGTATCTCACGGCGGATATTGAATACGTTGCCCGCATGGAAACGGTGCGGGTATTGGTTTATGCGTTTCTATTTCTGGCCATCGTCAACAATCTGCATCGCCAGGAATCCGCGCAATTCATCACACTGACTTTGGTTTTTCTGGCGATGGGAATTGCCTTCTACGCGCTTTATCAATTCCTGGCTGATTCGGATAAAGTCTGGAGTTTCACCAAACCCTACAAACATCGCGGCACCGGCACGTTTATTTCGCCGAACAATCTGGGTGGATTTCTGGAACTGATTCTCCCGCTCGGTCTTGCTTACACGCTGGTCAGCCGTGCGAAAGTGCTGACGAAAGTTTTCACGGGTTATTGTTCGCTGGTCATGATGGCGGGAATCGCAGTCACGCTTTCGCGGGGGAGCTGGCTGGCGGCGGGAATTTCCGTTCTTATTTTTTTTGCGATTCTAGCGTTTCATCGGACTTACCGGATTCCGGCGCTGGTCACGCTGGCGTTGATCATTGGCCTGAGTTTGTTTTTTATTCCCAAAAGTTTTCTCTTCGAGCAACGGGCCAAGCAGTTGTTTTCGCAAGGCAAAGTTGACGACGATAAGCGGTTTGATTTGTGGGAACCCGCTTACCGATTGTGGCAGGAAAATCCGTGGTGGGGCATTGGACCGAACCACTTTGATTACCGTTTCGGAAAATACCGGCCAAAATCCATCCAACAAAGTCCCGACCGGGTTCATAATGATTATCTGAACACGTTGACCGATTGGGGAATTGTGGGAGCATTGTTGATCGCGGCAGCATTATTGTTTCTCGCGGCTGGGATTTTAAAAACCTGGAAACATGTGCGCGGCGGTGAAAGCGATCTGGGCGGACGCCAGAGTAACAAATTCGCCCTGGTTCTTGGCGCATCCGTCGGCCTGCTGGCGATTCTCATGCACTCCGTGGTGGATTTCAACATGCACATTCCAGCCAATGCCCTTCTGGCAATCACGTTGATGGCATTGTTGAGCGGTTATTTGCGTTTTGCGACCGAGCGATATTGGGTCACTACGCGGGCGTGGATGAAAATGACGTTGACAATTTTGTTGCTGGCGGGATGCGTCGGTCTTGGCTGGCAAGGCATCCGTCGAGCGCGCGAACATGTTTGGTTAAACCGCGCGGAACACGCTGAAGACGGCTCCGACGAACTCATTGCCGCTCTTCGCCATGCCAGTAAGATCGAGCCGCAAAATTTCCAAACCACCTACGCCATTGGCGAAGCGCTCCGCAAACAAAGCTGGCAAGGGCGCGAAAGCGATTATCAGCAACTCGCGGCTCAAGCGATGGATTGGTTTCAGCGCGGCATGAAATTAAATCCCTACGACGACCGGAATTTTCTCGGTTGCGGCCTATGCCTGGATTGGATTGGGGACCACGAAAAAGCCGGACCGTATTTTGATCACGCCGTGGAACTGGACCCAAACAGTTATTTCACCTCCGCTTATAAAGGCTGGCATTATGTGCAGGTGGAAGATTACGCCGCCGCCAAAATTTGGCTGGAACGGTCGAACCGGTTATTTTGGCAAAACAATCCCATCGCTTTGTCATACTTGCGCATAGCCCATCAAAAATTGCTGGAAAAAGCGTTCGATAATGGCCCGAGCCTGCCCGCGCGGTAGGGGAATATGCAGTTGACTTTCAAGCTCATATCTTTAAAGTAAGAGCATCTTAAGACAGCAGCAGGAGCGCATATGAAACAAATTCAATTTCTCGTCTGTGGATTGGTCGCACTGGCCATGGCATCAATGGCCACCAACCTTTCCGCCCAAACCGCCCAGGATGGTATTGCGAAGGTTATTAGCATCAAAGGCAATGCCCGTTACATGACCACCGCCAATTCCACATGGCAACCCCTCAAGAGCGGCCTGATTCTCAAGTCAGGAGCTGTGATCCAAACCGCTGCCGGTTCCTATGTCGATCTCGCCCTCAACAATGCCAATGCGGTCGCGAATCCGGTTCGCCCCACTCCGATTGATGTCGGCTACTCCGCTCCAAAAGCCGAACAGGATGCCATTCGTATTTTTGAAAATACCGTGCTCGGCGTGGATAAACTGGTGATCAACGAAACCGGCGCTGAAACTGTCACCGAAACCCAATTGGATTTAAAGGCGGGCAAAATCTTTGGCACCGTCAAAAAACTTTCGGCCTCTTCAAAATATGAAGTAAAAATCCCCAATGGCGTCGCTGGTATCCGCGGCACGATTTACACACTGAGTGCGGATGGCGTTTTGACGGTGCTTTCCGGTTCAGTTGTTCTGGCCTTCGTGGGACCCGATGGCTCGGTGGTAACCCAGGTCATCAATGCCGGCCAACAATTTGATGCCCGCACCGGCCAAATCACTCCTATTCCTACGGGCATGCTTGGAGATTTGGTTAAGGATGCTGCGGCTCTCCATATGTTGAATACCCAGCCCACTTCTTTCACATCTGATGAACGTGTTTATTACGTCTCGCCGGTCCATGGCCACGGTCACGGCAACGGAGGTGGCAATGGTGGCGGAAACGGCGGGGGTAATGGCGGCGGCAACCAACAGTGACCGCAGTCGCTTAGCTTCGCGGTAAGCGAGAAATAATTTTGCGGTAGAGCAAAAATCCAGAGCAGCCTTGTGTTGTTCTGGTTTTTTTGTTTAGTTCGCGCCCGTGAAGCTCAAGCCTCTCAAGCTCGTCCCGGCCTTGATTGCTCTCTCAGTTATCATTCTCATTTGCGGCGCGCGGTTGCTGGAGCATGATTTTGTCGAACGACTCGAACGCATGACCTACGACATGCGCGTGCGGCAGGCGCTTCATTTCAAAACCCCGGTTGCCACCAATCTCGCGTTTGTGGAAATCAATGACGCCAGCATCGTCGCGGTGCATGATGGCTCGCTCGGCTTTCACTATGGACTCTACTGGCCGCGCCAGGTTTACGGACGGCTCGTTCAGGAATTAAGCGCGCAAGGCGCTAAAGCGACCGCCTTCGATATTATTTTTGGCGAACGCCGCTTTGACCACCCGCAAGTCCAACTGTCCGACGACCGGCTGATGGAATCCGATGAATTTTTTGCGCTGGAAATGCGCCGCGCCAGCAACGTTCTCATCGCCGTCACCAAAGATGTCAGCCCGCCGCTGCTCTTCGCCACGAATGCGCTCGCGCTCGGGGATATTTCAACCGACAAAGATTCCGACGGCATTCTCCGGCGCGTGAAAGCTTTTCGCACCTATCGCAAATGGCATTTCGCTTTTCGACAGGCGGAAGCGGATCCTGAAATCGGAATTGATCTGCGCAAAGCGCGCATTGAAGCGAAACAAATTATTTTGCCGCGCGCGAATGGCGAGAAAATTCCCGTGCCGCTCGATGACAATGGCGATTTCGATCTCACCGGCTTCACGGATAAACTCCCGCCCGGCGTCGCGCCGAAAGCCAAGCCGTTCACGGAGGAACGCGTCTGGCACATGGGTATTGTGTTGGCGGCACAGGAACTTGGCCTGGATTTATCGAAGGCGGAAGTAGATTTGCCGCATGGCCGCATTGTGCTTCGCGGAAAGAATAACGAACGAATCATTCCAGTGGATGCCGATGGTTATTTCTACATTGACTGGTGTTTGCCGCCAAATGATCCGCGACTTACACAGGAACCGATTCAAAATCTGCTCATGCAGAATCGGATGCGGCTCGAAGGACGGACGAACGGTTTGGTCAATCACTTCGCCGGCAAACTCATCGTGGTCGGTTCCAGCGCGACCGGCAACGATCTGACTGACCGTGGCGCCACACCGCTGGAACGCGACACATTGTTCGTCAGCAAACATTGGAATGTCGCCAACACAATTCTGACTGGCCGATTCATTCACCGCAGTTCTGTCGCGACCGAGTTGTTGCTGATTACGCTCATGGGAATTATCGCCGCGCTGCTCACCTGGCGTTTGCGCGTTCTCGTGGCTTCCGGAGCCGTAATTATTCTGGCCGCGCTCTATGTGTTCATTGCGTTTTCTGTGTATGCGCAATATCGCTATTGGATGCCGGTGGTTCTTCCGGTCCTCGGAGCGTTTTTGATAACCCATGTTTGTCTCGTTACCTGGCAAGTAGTTTTTGAACGAGCTGATAAACGCCGCGTTCGCTCTGTGTTCTCGCGGATTGTCTCGCCGAACATTGTGAATGAACTGCTCGGGGCCGAAACCCTTTCGCTCGGCGGCGCTCGGCGGCAAATTACCGTTTTCTTTGCGGATGTGCGCGGCTTCACGGAATTCACCGACGCCACCCAGGAAAAAGCGGTCGCCTATGTGCGCGAACATAATTTGAATGACGCGGAAACCGAAGAATACTTCAACGAACAGGCGCGCGAAACGTTGAGCACCGTCAATTCCTACCTTGCCCTCGTCGCCGACATGGTGAAAAAACACGACGGCACGCTCGACAAATATATCGGTGATTGCGTGATGGCGTTCTGGGGCGCGCCGACGCCGAATCAACGTCACGCGCTCTGCTGCGTGCGCGCGGCGATTGATGCGCAACGGGCGGTCTATGATCTTAATAAACTTCGCGACGACGAAAACAAAGGGCGCGAGCTGGAAAACATGGCGCGCATTTCCGCCGGGCTGACGCCAAAACCATTTCTGCCAATCCTCTTGCTCGGCACCGGCATCAACACGGGCATGGCGACGGTTGGTTTGATGGGTTCTGAGGCGCACATTTCCAATTACACCGTCTTCGGCCGGGATGTGAATCTCGCCAGCCGGTTGGAAACACTTTCGGGACGCGGACGCATCCTCATCAGTCAAGCGACTTACGAATTGTTGAAACGGGACGACGCGGCGCTGGCGGCCACCTGCGTGGCTTTGCCGGATGCGAACCTCAAAGGCATTCGTTCGGCGGTGAAAGTTTACGAAGTTCCCTGGCAGCCGGAAGGTTTCGCGCCGTTTGACACTGAATTCACCACGAGCATCGCCGCTGATCGCGCGGCCTCGACCAATTTTATCAAGCGGGAGGATGTTTGAATCGGAACGATATAACTAGAATGGAAAGAGCGGTTGCTATATTTCGGATCATGCGAACAGGGAAGCATATCGCGAGTCGACTGATTTACTGTATCGGGATTTTAGTCATTATTTTGGTTGGTTGCAAACAGTCCAAAGATGCCAGCCAAATGACTGTTGGCGAATTGGAAAACGCGGCGAACAAGGGTAATCCACAGGCACAATTCCGGCTGGGAATGCTACGATTACAAGGAAGCGGTAACACTGCGGAGAAAATAGCGGCAGTTTCATGCCTTCAGAAGGCTGCTGAACGGGGATTACGAGAGGCCCAATATCATTTGGCTTTGTGTTATTTCAATGGAGAAGGCGTTCCCAGAAATGGCTTGGAAGCATTGAAATGGTTCCGCAAAGCTGCAGAGAAAGGTGATGCTGCATCGCAGTTTTGGTTAGGGCGAGCATACGAGACGGAGACAGTAGTCACACAAGATTTTAAGCTCGCCGTGGTATGGTATCAACAGGCGGCCAGTCAAAGGAACGTGGACGCACAATTTCGTCTTGGATTGTGTTATTTAGTAGGGCGTGGTGTGCCGAAGGATTATTCCCAGGCGGCAAAGTGGTTTCGGTTAGCTGCGGATAATGGATTGCCCGACGCTCAAACACTCATTGGTGAGTCCTATTATTGGGGTCATGGCAACAAGCAAGATTTCACTGAAGCATTTAAATGGTTCCAGAAGGCCGCCGGGCTGGGAGAAGTGCGTGCAATGATTTACTTGGCATTCTGCTATCGCGACGGGACTGGGACGCAGTCTAACCGTTCTCTCACCGTTCAATGGCTTCGTAATGCTGCTGACCGATGGAATCTACAGGCCCAATACAATCTTGCGCTATGCTATGACACTGGTTTCGGTGTGGACAAGGATTTGATAGAATCTTACAAATGGGCAAATCTCGCAGCGGAACATGGCTATACAAACGCGGGTGGGATTTGTGAGGTTCTCAAAGAGGAAGAAAAAATGACGCCTGATCAAATTGCAACAGCAAGAGGACGAGCCGACAGATTTATAAAATTTAACCCGTTCAAACCTCCCGCGCATCAATGGCCTGAAGTGGTGGATATTCATCTATTTCAAAAAGCTTTAGAAAAGAAAGAACATAAAGATGCCAGTCTTTAGTATTTTCACTGACGAAGGTTTTTTCTTTCCTCGTCATTTCACCCGCGCTTGCTAGATTCCGCGTCATGCGAACGGCAATTTACCCCGGCAGTTTCGACCCGCTGACCAATGGGCATCTGGACGTGATTGAACGCGCCGTTAAGCTGTTCGACCGCGTCGTCGTCGCCGTCGCCAAAAACGAGAGCAAACATCCGTTGTTCACTTTGGAAGAGCGCGTGGAACTGGTTCGCCGCTCCATCCAGCATCTGCCGAATGTCGAGGCGGATTCGTTTGATTGCCTGTTGGTCAATTACGTCGAGCAACGTTCGGCGCAGGCAATTGTGCGTGGATTGCGCGCGATTTCGGACTTTGAATTTGAATTTCAGCTCGCCTTGATGAACCGTAAGCTGAATGAACGAGTCGAAACGATTTTTATGATGCCCAAAGATACCTACACCTTCCTGAGTTCCCGCATCATCAAGGAAATCGCCCGCCTCAACGGAGACATCAGCGCGTTCGTGCCGGCGCACGTGCAGAAAGCTTTGGTCGTGAAATGGAAGGAAGCGTCGGCTTAAGGTCGGAGTTGTATGCCAATTGTTATTAATTTACGCCATCTGGAGGACGAGGATCTTGATTTGCAGGGAGAACTGCCGGTCGCGGAACTGGACCTGGACCTGCGCGATGAACTCATCCGCGCTGAACAACCGTTGCGTTATGATTTGCAGATCCAAAGGCTGGACGAAAGCCTGCTGGCCCAGGGAAGCCTGCGGTTGCAACTGGATTGCCAATGTGTTCGTTGCCTGAAATCGTTCAAATACAACCTGGATCTGGACCATTGGACGCGGCATTTGGAGTTGGCAGGCGAGGAAAAGACGCCGGTGGTCAATGATTGCGTGGACTTGACGCCCATGGTGAGGGAAGATATTCTCCTTGAGTTTCCGCAACATCCGTTGTGTGAAGCGGATTGTCGCGGCCTGTCAGTTGGCAAGGCCAGTAAAACCAGCGACCCCACCCCGCAGGAATCGTCTGCGTGGGCTGAATTGGATAAACTGAAACTGAAATAATTGAGAATTTATGGGCGTTCCTAAAAGAAAACCGTCGAAAAGCCGTCAGCGTATGCGTCGCGCTTATAACAGTGTGCTGAAGTTGCCGCAACTTGGCGTTTGTCCCCAATGCGCGGCTCCGGCGATGCCTCACCGGGTTTGCCCGGCCTGCGGCTTTTACAAGGGACGCCAGGTCCTCACCGTTACGGCGGGCGCCTAATCGTTGTTAAGAACGCGCGCGGAATTTTTCCCCCGCGTTCTTTTCATTTATGCGAATAGCAGTGGATGTCATGGGTGGCGACCACGGTTGCGCGGTGGCCATTGCAGGCGTCAAACAAGCGCTCGAAGCGGACTCGTCCATTACCGCGCTCTACCTCGTCGGCAAAGAAGCCGACATCCAGGCCGCGCGCCAACAGGCTCAACTCACTGATCCCCGCGCGCAGATTGTCCACGCCAGTGATGTGCTGACGATGGAGGACAATCCGCTGGAAGGCATTCGCCGAAAAAAAGATTCCTCGATGGTTCGCGCCATCGAACTCGTTTACGAAGGCAAAGCCGACGCGGTCATTTCTCCCGGAAACACCGGCGCGCTCGTTGCCGGCTCAATGAAGCTTCGCCGCCTCGATGGCATCAAACGTCCCGCCATTGCCGCGCGCATGCCCGCCCGCAAAGGAGATTTCGTCTTGCTTGATGCCGGCGCCAATGACGTTTGCGAACCTTTGCACCTCGCCCAGTTCGCCGTCATGGGCAACATCTATGCGCGCGAAATTCTCGGTCACGCCAAACCGCGCGTTGGCATTCTCAGCAATGGCTCCGAAGAAACCAAAGGCAACGATCTCACGCGCGAAGCGGCGAAACTCTGCTCGCAACTCGATCTGAATTTCATCGGCTATGTCGAAGGTTTTGATTTATTTGAAGACGCCGTGGACGTCGTCGTCACGGATGGCTTCACCGGCAACGTCGTTTTGAAAACCGCCGAAAGCCTGAGCCGCGCAATGATTCATTTGCTCAAAAGCGAACTGAAGGCCAACCCTGTCCGCATGTTTGGAGCGACGCTTTGCAAAGGCGCTTTCAGCAGCCTGAAACAACGCGTGGATCCGGAAGTGTATGGCGGCGCGGTTCTGCTGGGCTTAAACGGCGTCGTCATCAAAGCCCACGGTTCCTCGCGCGAACGCGCCATTGCCAACGCCATTCGCGTCGCCGCCGAAGAAATCCGGCATGACGTGAACCAGATCATCTCCCAACAAATCGCGCTGGCCACAACCCGCCTGGCCGCCATTGAACCCGCTGCCGCTTCTTCCGCACCCGCATGAGTGCCACAAAAAAATTTAAAAACCCTCGCGCCAAACATAATTTTCAGGGCCGCACCTGCTCCATCGCCGGCGTTGGTTCTTACGTCCCGACGAGAGTCCTGACCAATGCCGACCTCGAAAAAATGGTTGAGACCACCGACGAATGGATCACCTCGCGCACCGGCATCAGGGAGCGGCATATCGCGGCGGAAAACGAATTCACTTCCGACCTCGCCAGCGAAGCCGCATTGCGTGCGATGAAAAAATCCGGCATCACCGCGGACCAGATTGATTTGATCATCGTGGCGACAATTACACCCGACATGCCCTTCCCTTCCACCGCCTGCCTCGTGCAGCGGAAAATTGGCGCGAAACGCGCGGCGGCATTTGATTTGGAAGCCGCCTGCTCCGGTTTCATTTACGCACTCGAAATCGGCCAGCAGTTCATCATGTCGCACACGTATGAAACGGTGCTGGTCATCGGCGCGGAAAAACTTTCTTCCATTACCGACTGGACCGATCGCAACACCTGCGTGTTGTTCGGCGACGGCGCAGGCGCGGCGATTTTGCAGAATCGCCCGAACGCTCACGGGCTGCTCACGGCGGTCATGGGCGCGGACGGCAACAATGCCGACTTACTCTTTATGCCCGGTGGCGGCAGCCGTTGCCCGGCGACGGTGGATTCCGTCAACGCGCGGCAGCATTATCTGCGCATGGAAGGCAAAGAAACTTTCAAGAATGCCGTGCAGGCAATGCAGACGGCGGCGACCGAAGCATTGCGCCGTTGTGAAATGGATATTTCGCAAATCAAATGCATTATTCCGCATCAGGCCAACATGCGCATCATCAACGCCGTTGGCGAACGCCTCGGAGCAAAACCGGAGCAACTGTTCGTCAACCTGGAAAAATACGGCAACACCTCCGCTGCCTCGGTTGCTATTGCGTTGGACGAAGCCGTCGAGTCTGGTCGCGTGCAGCGCGGCGATTTGATTCTTCTGGTCGTGTTCGGCGCGGGACTGACCTGGGGCGCGGCGGTCATCGAGTGGTAAGATGTAAAATAATTCCGCAGTATTTTTCTTTCCGGAAATTTCGATTACTCCGAGGACGCGGACGAAAATCAAAATCAAAAAACTAACTCTTGAAGATCACCAAAAGCTAAAGGCCAATTGACGAGACTATGGGGTGTGTTACCCTTTATTTGCTTTTATGAGCGCGAGAACAATTGAGAATACTGGTTCGTTTCAACATGTGACCGTGGAGGCGCGCCAGGCGCGTTTATCCCTTTCGCCAGCTTCCGTAATCATCCACAAAAACGGCATAGAATTCCGCGCCGCCACTCCGTTTTCGGCCTGGACTGAGATGACGCTCACGCTGCAATCGCCGCGCGACCACAGCAAAGTTCATTGCTCGGGCGTCGTGATTTCCTGCACAGGAAGCAAACATGCCGGTTACCACGTCTCAATGGTTTTCACCGGTCTTTCCAAACAAGCGCAAGTCCGTCTGGGCCTGATGGCCAATGCTCAGTTGGGGAATTGACGAACAATCATCTTCTCGTCTGTGTCAATACTTGGTACTTCCTTTTCGTCCGTACAGAAATCTCACCGCTCTTATCAGCCACCATACAAACAGGCAAAAGCCAGCCGCCAGAAAGCTGAACGCAGGAGTGTTATAGCGGTAAAACTCAGCCAAGTCCCGGTGGGTGACCGGACTTCCGTCGGGTTTCAATAAAGGAATGCCATCAGTGCCGGTCACCGGGACGGCGGCAGGATAAAATGTCGGGATCGAGGAAACCGCGAGAAGAAACAGCCCAGCCATCAAGAAAAAAATTGTTATAGTCTTAGGCGGGCGCATTTTAATTCTCGCCGGTTCTACTCTTGTGCAGCATTAGTGTCAATACTTAGAACTGACCTGTAGCCGATGTTTTCCCGTTTGGCAGAAAAATTCTCTCTGCTACCTTACGCGCATGGAACTCTTTCATCGTATTTTGAAAACCGCCGTGGAAGGCGGCGCGTCAGACATTCATATCAAGATCGGCACGCCGGTTATTTTCCGCATCAGCCGGCAATTGATCGCCATCGAATGCCCTTTTCCAACGCAGGAATGGATGAACAAAATCGTCGCGGAAATCACGCCAACGCATCTCAAGCAAAAGCTCGACGAGGAGCGCGAGGTGGATTTTTCGTATTTCTTTCCGGGTGTCGGGCGTTTTCGCACAAATCTTTTCCAGCAACGCGGCCAATGGTGCATGGCCATGCGTTTCGTCAAATCGCTGGTGCCGAGTTTTGAGGAACTCGGTTTGCTGCCGCAATTGAGGAAAATCGCCGAGTCGCCCCGCGGCATCGTACTCATCGCCGGTTCTACCGGTTCGGGCAAATCCACCACGCTGGCGGCGATGCTGGAACACATCAATGCGAATTTCAAAAAACACATCATCACGCTCGAAGACCCGATTGAATTTGTTTTTGAAGACAACCAGTCCGTCATCGAACAGCGCGAAGTCGGTCTCGACACACTTTCCTTTCATCACGCGCTAAAACACGTGCTGCGCCAGGACCCGGACATCATCATGCTCGGAGAAATGCGCGACGGTCTCAGCTTCAATGCCGCAATGAGCGCGGCGGACACAGGCCATTTGGTTTTGTCCACGCTCCACACCACAAACGCCGCGATGGCTGTCACGCGCATCATGGATTTTTTCAAAGCCGATGAACGCGAACAGGTGCGGCGTCAGCTCGCCGGTTGTTTGCAGGCTGTGATCTGCCAGCGCATAGTCGGCACGGTCAGCGGCGGTGTGACGCCCGCCCTGGAAATCCTGATCAACTCCGCCACGGTCAGAAAAATGATCGAAGAAAATCGCCTCGACAAGCTGCCGTCCGCCATTGAAACCGGCATGGACGAAGGGATGCAGAATTTCAACCAGGCGTTATTCCAGTTGGTGAAGGACGGCAAGGTTTCGCAAAAAGAAGCGCTCGCCAAAGCCAGCAGCCCGCAGGCGTTGGAGATGAATTTCAAAGGCATCTTCCTCGACGAAAGCCGAAGAATTCTCGGGTAATCAATCCTGCACGGCGCGTTTCCGGGCGATATACAGGTCGCGCCCTTCGAGACATTGCACGATCATGTCCACGGTGCGCTCAATCGCGCCGAGATTTTCCCGCACGACTTTGATGGCGTTTCGTCCCAGTTGTTGGCGGCGGGTTTCATCCGCGAAAAGTTCCGCCAGTTTTTGTTCGAGTTCTTCCGGAGTGTTGACCTGCACCGCTCCGTCCTTCCGCAGGAAAGCGCGCACAACATCGGCAAAATTCTGCATGTTCGGTCCAAAAATAATCGGCTTGCCCAGCGCGCCCGGCTCAATCGGATTTTGCCCGCCCATGCCGAGAATGCTTTTGCCGATGAACACGACGTCAGCGAATTCATAAATGAAATTTAATTCACCGGTCGAATTCACCAGCAGGCACTCCGCTTCACCCGGCTGAAGCTCGGTGCGCGCCGTGACTTCCGTCCGATAGATAAATTTGACCCCGCGTTCGCGCAATTCACGGCCGACTTCTTTGCCGCGCTCGAAATGGCGCGGCACCAATACGAGGAACAGCTCGGGAAACTGCTGCCGCAAACGCAGAAAAATTTCGGCCAGCAACGCCTCCTCGCCCGCGTGCGTGCTGCCCGCAACCAGTATTTTTGCGTTCTCGGGCACGCCGATTTGCTGCAACAGGCCCCGCACATTGAGCCGCTGTTGCGTCTCCAGATGCGCGGCGTCAAATTTCAGGCTGCCCACCACGCTGACTGTGTTCGGTTGGCATCCCAGTTCGCGCAGGCGCGCGGCATCCACTTCATTCTGCGCGCCCACGAAGGTGAACACGGAAAAAAGCCGGCGAAAAAGAAAACCAAACCGCTTGTAGCCCCGATAGGATTTTTCCGACAAGCGCGCATTCACCAGAAAAAGCGGAATACCGAGCGTAGATGCGCGCCAGATGAAGTTCGGCCAGATTTCCGCTTCCACGAGAATGATCGCTTCCGGATAAACCGTATTCAGCGCGCGCGACACGCATTTGCGTTGATCAATGGGATAATAAATTTTACCGATGTGCTTCGGCAGTTTTTTTTGCAGTTCACCCATGCCGGTCGTCGTCGTGGTCGAAACCACAATCTTGACGTTGGGCAGGCGCGGTTCCAGCGCGCGGATGAGCTGGGTGCAGACATTCACTTCACCCACGCTGACGGCATGCATCCAGAGTGTTTGCCGGTTGGAAAGGGATTGCTTGAATTTACTGTCGAATTTTCCGAACCGCTGGCTGAAGCCGGTTTGCCAATTGCCACGGCGCCGCATTCGCCAGAAATAATATGGCGATGCCAGCACGAAAAAGATCGTAAAGAATATATTGTAAACGGCGCGCACTCAGAATTCCCACTCCACTCAGCCGCATATTTATTGGTTAAATTGGCTTAATGCGCAAAGAAAAACTTCAACGATTTTTGCAATACTGCCTAAAAATGCCCCCCGATTTTCACAAGAGGGCATGAAAGGTGGACGAAGCCGTTCTTAATTGCAGCCCGAAGTTTTCAGTCCCGTTGAGGCACGACCCTGTTTTCGGTCCCGGTATTTTCGTCCGGAATTCTCATGCCGTAGAAGGAGCGATACACAAAAATGAGCGCCACTATGAAGAAGAACGCGCCGATGCCAGTTTTCAAATGTTGGTTCGTCATCGTCACCGCGATTTCGACGGCGAGCAAACCGAAGAGCGTGGTAAATTTAATCACCGGGTTCAGCGCCACAGATGACGTATCTTTGAACGGATCGCCGACGGTGTCGCCGACGACGGTAGCCGCGTGGAGTTCGGTCCCTTTCTGACGCATGTCCACTTCGACAATTTTTTTGGCGTTGTCCCACGCGCCACCGGCGTTCGCCATGAAGATGGCCTGGAACAATCCGAAGAACGCGATGCCAATAAGATAGCCGATGAAGAAATAAGGATTGAAGAACGGCAGCGCCAACGCGAAGCAGAACACCACGATGAAAATATTCCACATGCCCTTCTGCGCATAGACGGTGCAGATGCGGACGACTTCCTTCGAGTCCTTCTCCGACGCCGTGGTGGAGTCGAGTTTCATGTTGTCTTTGATGTAAACCACCGCGCGATACGCGCCGGTCACAACCGCCTGGCAGGATGCGCCGGTGAACCAGTAAATCACCGAGCCGCCCATAACGATGCCGAGGATGATTTCCGGTTGCACAATACTCAAAGCGCCGACGACTTCTTTGAACGGCCCCGCCACGCCGGAAGCGACCTGAGCCTCAAACATTTTTTGCAACAGCATGATGATGCCGAAGACCATGGTCGTTGCGCCCACGACCGCCGTGCCGATCAGCACGGGTTTGGCGGTGGCTTTAAAGGTGTTGCCCGCGCCGTCGCCTTTTTCCAATTGATACTTGGCGTTCTCGAAATCGGGATCGAAGCCGAAGTCGCGTTTAATTTGTTCCCCGGCGCGCTTCTTGTCGTCGGCGCTGTGGCCTTCAATCTGGCTCAACTCATAAACCGATTGCGCGTTGTCCGTGACCGGGCCGTAACTGTCCACCGCGATGGTCACGGGGCCCATGCCAAGGAAACCAAACGCCACCAACCCGAATGCGAAGATTGGAGCAGCGAAAGAAAATTGCGCTGGCATGATGGCCATCAAGGCCGCATTGGTGGAGAACTGCCACGCCAGGAACATGAGGAACATGATGATGAGTCCCATCCAGAAGGCGGAAAAGTTGCCGGCCACAAAACCCGACAGGATATTCAACGACGCGCCACCATGCTTGGAGCAGTTGGTGACTTCGCGGACGTGGCGCGACGTGGTGCTCACAAAAATCTTGGTGAATTCAGGAATCAACGCTCCGGCCACAGTGCCGCAACTGATGATGGCCGACAACACCCACCAGAGCGCGGGCTGAGGCACACCGTTCATCGTGAAGTCGCCCAGCAAAAACTTACTGGCGATGAACGTAACGGCGATGGATACCGCCGAAGTAATCCATACCAGGTGCGTCAGCGGGGCTTCGAAGTCGAAGTCTTTCTTGCTGCCGAACATGGCCTTACTGATCCATTCGTTAAGAAAATAAGACCCCAACGAAGTCACAATCATCAATGCCCGCATGACAAACAACCAGATGATCAGCGTCGCACAAACTGTCGGGCTGGCGGCCAGCGCGAGCGCAAGGAACGCGATCAGCGCCACACCGGTCACACCGTAGGTTTCAAAACCGTCCGCCGTCGGTCCGACAGAGTCGCCCGCGTTGTCGCCGGTGCAGTCCGCGATCACACCAGGATTTTTCGGATCATCTTCGGGAAGCTTGAAAACGATTTTCATCAGGTCGGAACCAATGTCGGCAATCTTGGTGAAAATTCCGCCGCAGATACGGAGCACTGAGGCGCCGAGTGATTCACCAATCGCGAAACCGATGAAGCAAGGCCCGACGAGCGTCTTGTCCGGCAGGAACATGAGGATGCAAATCATGAAAAATAATTCCACCGCGACGAGCAGCAGGCCGATGCTCATGCCCGAGCGAAGCGGAATACCCAGCGTGGCGAGCGGATTGCCTTTGAGCGCGGAGAAGGCAGTGCGGGAATTGGAAATGGTGTTGATGCGGATGCCGAACCACGCCACGCCATAAGAACCGAGAATACCAAGAATGGAAGCCAGGAGAATGACCAGCACATGACCCATCGTGTTACCTTGAAGAAATTTGAAATAGACAACCATGCAGCCGGCAATCAACACCCAAAGGATGGCCAGCAATTTACCCTGCGTGAGCAGATAGGTTTTGCAGGTTTCGTAAATGGTGTGGGAAACCTTGGCCATGCTGTCGTGAACCGGCAGCGCTTTGGTTTGCAGATATTGCCAGATGCCGAACAATGCGCCGATGGCACAGACCGCGATGCCGATCATCATAAGCGTGTGGCCACTAACGCCGCCCAAGCCGGCGAATTTTACGGTTGAAAGGTCAGGAATGTGAATGTCCGCCTCACTTCCAAAAGCGCTGGAGGCCAGACTGAACAAGGAGATTAAAACAAGTATCAAGGGGAGCTTTTTTATGTTTTTCATAATCGTTAGCGCGTGCAGACTAGGCAAAGGCATTTGCGAATGCCAACCCTTTTTTGGCCATCTATTCATCCGAAATTGGCGAAATTATCGGGGAAATTTACCGGCAGCTTGTGCAATAGCTCTAGGGTAAAACCCGCAGCAACGCCCGCGTTTTTCGCTTTTGCCCTTGTCGCTCCCCGCGCCTTTCCGCATCTTGCTAATCACATGGCCGATAGAATTCTTTCCGATGTTTTGACCAAGCCCGATCCCGCGCTTGAAATGACCCTGCGCCCGTCGCTCTTTTCCGAATTCACCGGTCAGGCCAAGGTCAAGGAACGCCTCGAAATCGCCGTCACCGCCGCCAAACAACGCAGCGAAGCGCTCGACCATATATTACTCAGCGGTCCGCCCGGCCTCGGCAAAACCACCCTCGCCAGTATCCTCGCCAAATCCATGGGCGCGAATTTCAAAAGTACGAGCGGCCCCACGATTGAAAAAGCCGCCGATCTCGCCGGCCTGCTGACCAATCTCGAAGAAGGCGATGTGTTGTTCATTGATGAAATTCATCGCATGCAAAAAGTCATCGAGGAATATCTGTATCCCGCGATGGAAGATTTCAAACTCGATATCATTATTGATCAAGGCCCGAACGCGCGAAGCGTTCGTCTGAATCTCCCGCGCTTCACGCTTATCGGCGCGACCACGCGCAGCGGCTTGCTCACGGCTCCCCTGCTCACTCGTTTCCCGATTCGCGAACGACTCGACTATTATCACTCCGATCAATTGGAAAAAATTGTCACCCGCTCCGCGCGCTTGCTGAACATCGGCATCGAAGAACAAGGCGCGCATGAAATCGCCCGGCGCAGCCGTGGCACACCGCGCATCGTGAACAATCTTCTCCGCCGCGTGCGCGATTACGCGCAGGTCAAAGGCGCTGGCCACATCACCGCTGACATCGCCGACAAAGCGCTGGCCATGCTGGAAATTGACGAGAACGGCCTTGATGAAATGGACAAACGCATTCTCGAAACTCTCATCACAAAATTCGGCGGCGGTCCGGTTGGCGTCGGCTCGCTGGCAGTCGCGGTCGGTGAAGAACCGGACACGCTCGAAGAAGTTTATGAGCCTTACCTCATCATGGAAGGCTATCTCCAACGCACCTCGCAAGGCCGCATCGCGACGGAGTTGAGTTACAAGAAACTGGGCTTGAAACCGACGGCGGGAAACCAGACGCGCTTGTTATGAAAAAAAGCAAGCTTATCGCCATTGAAACAACGCGCTATTCCGAATTTTTCCGACAATTATTTCAGGAATACGGTACGGATTCGCAGGCCAAAATTGACGGCAAAATTATTGATGCAACACAATTTCTGGAATTGATTGCGAATTGGTGCACTAACGAACAAATTAAAAAAACTAAAGATTTCAAACTGTCTCGCGGTAAAACTGACTTGTTTGGATTTCATGATAGCCCGAATGAATTGTGGGCAGTTGAATCGGAACTTCCATTTATTGAAAAACTGGCAGCAGATAAATTGGTGCGCTTTAGAATTATGAAGTGTCGAGCCAATTGAACGGCGTTTCATCCGGCTTTTAACTATTTTTTTGACGCTGTTCTACTTCACCGCGCGTCAGTCAAAATTTGCTTTCCAGGTTCAGGGTTGTTCCACCGCGCGATAAAACCGGTACGGCATGCCCGCAGCATCGCTATCGGTCAGATTAAACAAATCGGAGCCGGCCACGTTGGTGCTGATGGAAGTCCAGTCCACCAGATTGGTGGTCGCCTGAAGCACGTAGGTTTTTCCCGCCAGACCTGACAGGGAAAGGACGAATTGCTGATTGGTGAACGAGCCGGAACCGGTGAAAAATATCTGTGGCCGAATGATGTAAATCGCGTTGACGGCGACGCTGCTGTTGTAGCCACTTTCAAAGGCTTTGACGGTAATGGTGGTATTGCTGGTCAAGCCCAATGGCCCGCCGTAAAGGAACGAATTCGTCGTCGGCAAACTGTTGTCCAGCGTAAAATAAAGCGCGGCATTCGTGTCCGGATGTTGCAGTAAAACGTTTATTGAAGCGACGAATGTGCCGCCATTGGGAGTGATCACGGGCGGCAACAATGCCGGCGTACCGTCCAAACTGTTGATCCAATCGCTCATCACCTGCACCGCGCCGGCATCCACGATGTTGCGCGCCAGCGGTGGCATTTTAACGGGTGAATTGACGGTGTTCATCCGGTCCCACAGAACGGAGCGATACAAATCTTTTGGCACCAATACCCGCGCGTTGTCGTAACCCAGGTCACCTCTGGAAAGAATTGCGTTGATGATGTTCTGGCTGCCGAGCGGAGTATCATAGCGGGCATCTACCGTCGGGCCAGTGCCGCCCGGGCGATGACATTGCGCGCAATTGGCGTCCAGATAAGAACGGGCGCGTTCCTCGGATGAAGCGCTAAGGTTGGTCAACGCGGAAAGATGCGCGTAGCCGAAAATGTTGGTTTCATTGATGGCCGGATTTAAAAGCCCCAGGCGATTCAGTGTGCGCAATTGATTATCGGTTTGCGCCGTGGCCGGGTAAGTGAACGTTCCATTCAGTT
>JBEEGR010000118.1:0-8493 GCA_041166985.1 Verrucomicrobiota bacterium
GAACCCGCGCCCATGAACAATAGCGCTTTGAAAAATGCGTGCGTGATGAGATGAAACATGCCGACCGCCACGCCGCCAACGCCCAGCCCCATCATCATGTAACCGAGTTGTGAAACGGTAGAGTAAGCAAGGATGCGTTTGATGTCGTTTTGTGCAACGGCAATTGACGCGGCGAAGATCGCGGTGATGGCGCCGATCCATGTGACGACTTGCAAAACAACCGGTGTTGCCATGCTTCCTTCGGGCAACACACTCATTAGCGGATAAACCCGCGCCACCAGAAACACACCCGCCGCCACCATCGTCGCCGCGTGAATCAATGCACTGACAGGCGTCGGGCCTTCCATTGCGTCCGGCAACCAGACGTGGAGCGGCACCTGACCAGACTTGCCAACCGCACCCGCAAAAATCAGAAGACCAATCGCGGTTGAAACCGCCATGCCAATACTTGTTGTTTGCACAACCATTTTTGCAAGAGCAGACTGCTCCATACAGCCCGCATCGTTGTCATAGAACAGCAACGTTCCGCTCTGCGCATACAGCCATACCATCCCAAGTAAAAATGCCACATCACCAATGCGCGTGGTGATGAATGCCTTTTTGGCCGCCGCCGCCGCGCTCGGTTTGTGATACCAGAAGCCGATGAGCAAATATGACGTGAGGCCGACGAGTTCCCAGCATATGAACAGCAACAACAAACTATTCGCAATGACGACACCGAGCATCGCGCCGGCGAACAGCGAAAGGAACGTAAAGAAACGCGTGAAGTTTTCGTCGTGCGCCATGTAGCCGAGGCTGTAGATGAAAATTAATGTGCCGACGAACGTGACCATCACGAGCATCACCGCCGTGAGCGGATCGAGCACCCAACCGAGTTTAAGAATGCCTTCGCTGCCATTCGCGAATTGCAGCCAGGCAAAATTGAAAACTTCTTTTGCTTCGCCATGATGACCGAGCGTGTGTGCAAACGCGCAAAGTGAAAGCAGGAAGGAAAACATCATCGAACCAATGGCCAGCGACGCCGAGAATCTGCGGCAACGCTGCGGCGCAAACGCGCTCAATCCCGCCGCGAGCATTGGCAGCGCGGGAATTAGCCAGAGGTATTTGACGATCCAAGGCATCAGAGTTTTAGTTTCGGTTCTTTCGGCGTCGCTATCTCGTAAGCTGCCACGACACATACAACCGCGACGCCTAACTTCGTCAGAAGAAAAATCAGGTCATTGTTGGCGTAATAGTCAGGAAGGACATGCAGTGCCACATTCAGCGAAAAGACGTGATAGCTGCGCCAAATAAGCCACGCCAGATAAATAACCTCGCCCCCAAAGACAGCAAGTGAACCGAACAGGATTGCCGCGAACTTTGAAACGGCTTTGCCGCGTTTGCGATTCTGCTTGATGATCCATCCAACTGGCCCGCCCACGAGAAACGCGATGCAGAACATCACAACAAGCATAAGAAATTGCGGAACATAAATCGTCCCCGAATTCAGTCGCCCCATAAGCAAGGTGTAGCCCATCCAACAAACAGCCCACAATCCTGCGCCTGCAAGCGCCGCAAACGGACTTGTCAGAAAAATCGGAATAACCTCGGCAGAATTTTCCGGCGTTGCGGTCAATTTCTTGTCGACCTTTTCCGCGTAACAATTACGGCAAATCTGGACGGCTTTTCCCTCAATGCACTCGACCGATTTGACCGTCTCCTTCCGACAGTAGTGGCAGACTTCGGGGTCGCCGACAAATCCAGCCGCTGCAAAAGTCTGCAAAACGGATTCGAGCAAGCGAATGCCGACTTGGTTCGCAACGCACCTCACACCGTCTACGAACGTGAACCACGCGATGCGGTCATCAATCTCAATCTCCAATTTTTTGTCGGCGATGAGCGTTTTGACTTCCGATTCGTAGTCCAAAGTTTTCTCGCGCACCTCTTCTGCGCTCAACCAGTGACGGGCATGAATGAGCAGAACCATTGGGCCGCTCGGATCAATAAATTTCAAACCAAGTGGAAAGCCGTGAACTCGGCCAATAAAGATTCCATCCTTTTGAGGTTTCAACCTCAAAGCGTCGGCAAAGTTGGCGCAGTTGTTAATGGTATTTTCCATGTTTAGCCCTTCATCGAATCCACTTCATCCACGTTGGTTGTTTTGTAATGCCGGTAAATCGCGATGATGAGCGCGAGACCCACGGCCGCTTCCGCTGCGGCCACGCCGATTGAAAAAATCACGAACATGATTCCCGTCAGTGCCTCGGGATTTTCGCTGAATCGCCAGAAGGCGATGAAGTTTAGATTGGCTGCGTTGAGCATGAGTTCGATGCCGATCAGAACGATGATGGCGTTACGCCGCGTCAGCGCACCTGCAAGCCCGATGGCGAAGAGGAACGCAGAGAGAATGAGATAGCCGCCCAACGGGTTCATTTCTTCCCCTCCTCTTTCATCGCGATGATGACTGCGCCAATCAGCGCAGCGGTGAGCAACAGGCCGACCACTTCCAACGGCAAAACAAATTTGTGCATGAGTGCGTTGCCGATTTGTAGAACATTAATGTCCGCTTGCGCCATGGCTTGGTTTTGAATCACAAAACTCTTACTGATGGAATAAACGAGAACGCCCAGCACCGCGAGCGCCACGGCTATACCTGTCATCCATCCAGCAGACACCAACGATTGCGGCGAAGACTCGCTGCCACGCGTCAACAAAATCGCAAAGACAATCAGAATCGCCACCGCGCCGACGTAAACGAGAATTTGCGCGAAGCCGACGAATTGCGCGTTGAGTTGCAAATATGTCGCCGCCAGTCCCGCGAACGCCACCGCGAACGCCAGTGCACAATGCACAAGATTGCGCAGGCTCATCGCAGCTACAGCGGCGGCGATGGTCACGGCGGCGATTATGGCGAAGGTGATAGTCATTCGTGAATTGTTGAATCGTTGAATCGTTGAACAGTAAGAATTACGCCGCCCGCGAAATTTTTTTCACGGTGCAACGATGTGACAATGTAACGATGTAACGGTTTCATTCCGCGTAACGATACGTTCGTTTTTCCAGTTTCTGCCCCGACATCAGGCCTCGACCCAGCAAGAGGTAGGGACCGGCAACCAAAATTAAAGAGGCGAACCAGCCCTCGTATCCGCCGCGCATGAAATGCCAGACGGCGGCGGCCACGATGTTGATGAGCGCCATCGGCAGCATGAATTTCCAGGCGAAGTTCATAAGCTGATCCATGCGCAGGCGCGGGAGCGTGCCGCGAATCCAGATGAATCCGAAAATGAGCGCGACCAGTTTTGCAAAAAACCAGATCCACGACGGCACGAATTCAAGAAAGGCAAACGGCGCATGCCAGCCGCCAAGGAACAGCGTGATGCCGAGTCCGCTGATGGCAAACAAACCGAGATATTCCGCGAGAAAGAACAGCGCGAATTTGAATCCGGAATATTCGATGTAATAGCCGGCGATGATTTCCGATTCGCCTTCCGGCAAATCAAACGGCGAGCGATTCGATTCCGCTGTCGCCGCGATCATGAAGAGAGAAAATCCAACGAATCCCCACGGCGTAAATACAAACCAGTTCGGCAAACCGATGTTGTGATAGCCCGCTTGTGCCTCGACAATTTTCACCGTTGAAAGCGATCCAACAATCATGATGACCGTGACGGCGGAGAGAATCAGCGGGATTTCGTAGCTGATCATTTGCGCAATCGCGCGCATCGCGCCGAGCAATGAGTATTTGTTGCGGCTCGACCAACCGGCCATGAAAACGGAAAGTTCCACCGCCGCGCCGACGGCGAAGAAAAATAAAATTCCCGCGTCAAAATCCGAGACCACCATGTTCCGTCCGAACGGCAGCACTGCGTAAACGAGAAATGCCGGAATCACGAGCATCAGCGGCGCGAGGAAATGGATAACTTTGTCCGCGGCGCGCGGCACGATGTCTTCTTTGGTCAACGATTTGATTCCGTCGGCAACGAATTGCAAAAAGCCGAACGGTCCAACGCGATTGGGGCCGTAACGATTTTGGATACGACCAAGTCCTTTGCGTTCGAGCACCGTCGTAATCGCGAACAAGCCGGGAAACACCGCCAGAATCGGCAGCACGGACAGCAACGCCGAAATGAGCGGTTGCCAGCGTTCGGGCGTCAAGCCCATGAGCCAGTGTTTCAGCGTCACGAAAAGTTGATCAATAGTTTCAGCCATCCAGGTTGCGTCAGGTTCGGTTCTGATTCTAAAATTGTTTTTGGTTTAAATTCATTTTGCGGGCGTCGCCGCAGTGGGTTGTGTCGCGGCGGCTTTAGCTTTCGTTTCCGCATCGGCCTTCTTCGCATCAGCTTTAGCTTTTTCCGCGTCGAGCCGTGCGTCCACTTCCGCAGCTTCGGTAGGGTGAATCTTGCGATAGTATTCGTTGGGCTTGGCCAGTTGATGTTTGTTCACGAGCAAGCCGCCGAAACGATCGCTGGTGCTGAGTTCGAAATCGGTATCCATCTTGATCGCTTCGAACGGACAAACCTCCACGCAAATCTGGCAGCTCATGCAGACCGAGAGATCAATATCGAATTTGGCCGGATAAATCTGCGGCTTGCCGATGTGATCCGGTTTCTTGTCTTTGCTTTTTTCGATGTAGATGCACTTGGGCGGACATTCCTTCTCGCAAATCTGGCACGCGACGCAGCGCAAACCCGCCATCGGATCATTGCCGTCGAAAACGAGAAATGGAAATTGCCGCACCGCTTCCTGCAACACTTGCCGCTCTTCCGGATATTGGATGGTAGGCAACCGATCTTTCGACACGTAACTGCCGACGAAATTCTTCGCCGTGACTGCCATGCCTTTGATGAGACCTTCGCCTAACATGATAAAAAAGTGTCAGGTGTCAGGCGCCATGTGTCAGGAGCGCAAAGATGCGCGTTCGCAGGTTTCTTAACCTGACACCTGACACTCCGCACGTGACACATTATTGTTCTCATCGGTCCACCTCGCCCAAAACGATGTCCACACTTCCGAGGATGATCACGACGTCGGCTACATTATGCCCGAGACACATGTCTTCCAGCACTGTGAGATTGATGAAGCTCGGCGGGCGCACGCGATAGCGATACGGATTTGGTGAGCCGTCGCTGATTAAATAAAAACCAAGTTCGCCTTTCGGACCTTCGATGCGCCCGTAGGCTTCACCAGCCTTTGGACGAAAGCCGCGCAGCTTCGCCTTCGGATCTACAATCGGGCCGGACGGAATTTTTGGCAGTGCCTGTTGCAAAATTTTAACTGACTCGCGCATTTCCAACACACGCATCATATAGCGATCGTAAACATCGCCGCGCTCACCGAGCGGAACTCTGAATTCGAAGCGGTCGTAAATTCCATATTTGTCCACTTTGCGAATGTCGTAATTCACGCCTGCCGCGCGGAGCAATGGGCCGGTCATGCTGGAGTTAATTGCCAGTTCGCGCGAAATGATGCCGATGCCTTGCGTGCGCGCCATCAGGATTTCGTTGTCATTGAGCAACTGTTCGAACTCGTCGAGGAATGCTGGAAAAGCGTCCACAACCTTTTGCACCTGCTCAAGCCAACCGACGGGCGCATCGCAACGACAACCACCGAAGCGCATGAAGTTGCACATCATTCGCGCGCCGCTGATGGCTTCGAAAAGGTCGAGAATTTTTTCGCGCTCGCGAAAGGCATACATGAGCGGCGTGCCGGACGCACCCATGTCCTGAAGCAAAAATCCGCAAAGCGAGGCGTGATTCTGGAGGCGCGTCAGTTCGGCGAGAATCACGCGAAGATATTCGGCGCGCTCGGGAACCTGGAGCCCCGCGAGCTTTTCGACCGTGAGCGCGTAAGCCCAGTTGTTCGTCATCGAACAAAAATAATCGAGACGGTCGGTGTAAGGCATCGAGCCGAGATAGGTCGTGCCTTCGCCGATTTTTTCGTGATTGCGATGGAGATAGCCGAAGACCGGTTTCAACTTCATCACCTGTTCGCCATCGAGAACGATGTCCATGCGGAACACGCCGTGCGTGGAAGGATGCTGCGGCCCCATGGAAATTTCGAGCAACTCGCCGGCATCGGAATCGCCGACAGTGCGCGGGCGAATTTCGTAATTCGCCTGTGAGAGGTTGCTCGTCGCCAAACTCATGCGCCCGCATCCTAGGGAGAAAAGTTGGCGTTGGCAATCTGTTGCCAGAAAAAAGCTGGTCTTTGCCAAAAAAGTGTCGGCGGCTGACCGGCGAATCTTTAGTTTGGTTGAACTTGCGCATTGCCCGGCACTTTTTCTGCGAATAAATTCCGCCATGCCCCAGACTACGAGCGAACTTGCGAATGCGGCGCCTTCTCAAGCGTTGCCGCGTCCAACCCACACGCGTTATTGGGTGGTGGTGTTTGCGGTTTCGCTGGCGATCATCCAATACATAGACCGCGTCTGCATTTCGCAAGCCGCGCCGTCCATTTCAAAAGATCTGCAATTAAGCGATGCGCAGATGGGCTGGGTCTTCTCCGCGTTCACACTGGCTTACGCCTTGTTTGAAATTCCAGCGGGCTATCTCGGCGACCGCATCGGCCCACGCAAGGTTCTTTTGCGAATCGTCATCTGGTGGTCGTTCTTCACCGTCGCCACCGGCTGGATGCGCAACTTGACTTCGCTAATCGTCACGCGCTTTCTCTTCGGCGCGGGCGAGGCGGGCGCATTTCCGAATCTCACCAAGGCGCTCAACGGCTGGATGCCACTGCGCGAACGATCCCGCGCCCAGGGCATCATGTGGATGAGCGCACGGCTGGGCGGCGCATTCACGCCGTTGCTCGTTTATACCTGTCTGCAATATGTTTCGTGGCGCACGGCGTTTCTGTTATTCGGTTTGTTGGGCGTCATCTGGGCGGTGATTTTTTTCTGGTGGTATCGCGACGATCCACGCACCCATAAACAAGTCAACGCGGCGGAAGCGGCGTTGTTGCCGGTGGCGGAGGTCGCAGGAAATCACTTTCAAGCCCCGTGGAAAAAAATATTCACATCACGAACGGTCTGGTGTTTGTGCGGCCAATACTTCGCGTGTAGTTACTCCTTTTATTTTTTCATCACCTGGTTCCCAACGTATCTGCTCAAGCAACACGGCTTCGACATGAAGCAAAGCGCCTTGCTCGCGGGAACACCCTTGTTGCTTGGCTCCTGTGGCGCGCTGTTCGCAGGCTGGATTTCGCCCATTCTCAGCCGTCAGTTCGGCGATGTGCGAGTTGCGCGACGCGGTCTGGGAGCGGCGGGAGCGTTCGGCGGGGCTTGCTTGTTGATCGCCGTGGCGCAACTGACGAATCCTTACTATGCCGTGGCCGCAATTGCATTGGTCGCGTTCTGCAATGACATCCAATTGCCGGGCGCATGGACGGCTTGCATGGACGTGGGCGGCAATGCGGTCGGGACTTTATCCGGCATGATGAACATGATGGGCAACATCGGCGGATTTCTTTCGCCCATCGTCTGCGGTTACGTCGTGCAGCGGACCGGCAGTTGGAACATCGCCTTTTATGCGACGGCGGCAGCCTACCTGTTCGGAATGATTTGCTGGCTGGGCATGGACCCGGTCACGCCATTGGAGGAACAGTCAAAGCGAAGTCGCCGGTGACTGACGTTGCTTCACCTTTTCCAAAACGTCATCGTGCGGCGTGGGTTCGTATTCGTAATCGTCCGGCTCGACGTAATCCTTGCGCATCGGAAAATCTTTAAATTCATCCCACATCAAAATGCGACGCAGGTCGGGATGGCCGTCGAAAATAATTCCGTAAAGATCAAAAATTTCACGCTCTTGAAATTCCGCGCCGCGCCAAACTGGCGTCAACGATGGCAAGTGGGCCTGGTCAGTGCGGTCAGCCGTGCGCAGGCGAATAATCAATGGCCCATGCTTTTTCTCCATCGAATAAAGATGATAAACCGCTTCGAGATAACCGGGGCGCAAAGTCTTCTTCACTTCCTCGACTTCCTTTTCGATGCCCTCCACGAGTTGCTTAACTTTTATCTTTTCGGAAAGTTCAACCTCCGGCCAATCCACACCTGTAACGTTGGAAGCGTAATCGAAACGAAGTTCGGCATCGTCGCGCAAAAATTTTGAGACCACAAATCCATGCTCGTTGTCCACCAGCAAAGAACGCTGCGCCGACGGGCTATCGTTCGGAATAATTTCCAAACGCACGCCAGAAATGGCGGCTTCGATTCGTGATTTAATTTGTTCTAAAGTTTCCACCAGACAAAATTTAAATATCCGTCATGGATATCCGGTTTTCTTGTGACGGTCAAATTCGGTAATATCATTGAGCAATCCGTTCATACATGAGCCGTGGCTCGAATTGATGAATCGCTTCCTGTAACGCCCGGCAATGATTTGCGTATTCCTCCGCCCCAAATCGACCCTTCGGGCGGTACAGATGGAAATTAAATCGCCAGTTTTTATCCCGCGCTTCGGATGCGCTCTCGTAAGTTACAAATGAACCCGCAGTTTTGTGCGTGGACTTGCCTGACAACTT
>JBEEGR010000119.1:0-3472 GCA_041166985.1 Verrucomicrobiota bacterium
GATGCCCCTCGCGCGTGTGCATGACGTGAAAGCCTTTCGCCCGCGCCGCGTTCAGGACGTTTTGAATCGGCCCGATGGGTGCGCGCGTGAGCGAAAGGTCGTAGCCCATTTTGTCCACGTAACCGCCCGCGCCGCAGAAGTCGGTCTGCATATCAATGACCAGCACAACGGTGTTCTCCGGGCGGAGATCACCGTTGTAGGGCCAGGGATACGGATCAGCTTCTACGTGGCGTTTCATGCGGCAAACAATTTGAAATCAAAAGAACGTCGAGATGCCGCAGTATACCTGCTTCACATCTTTTGTGGACTGGCCAAAGCCGCCGCCGTTGGCGAGGCGTTGGAGGTTTTCATCCACGAAATTCATGTATTTGAAGCCGGCGTGAAAACTCCAACTGCCATAGCCTTTGGGCATGAATTTCAGCGGAACAGTGCCTTTTATGCCCAACTCATAGAGCGCCACTGTCGAAGAAGGCGCGACACCGCCCATTGTGTTGTCGCCATAAAATTCTGAATCCGGCAACAGCATCCGGCATGGCGCTTCGAGCTTCAGATTAATTTTCTCGAAGGTGTACGAAGGCGCGAAGCCGATATCAAAATAGTAACTGGACTTCGTGCTGTAGCTCGCGACCGCTTTGCCTTCGAGTTCCTTCCAGAAGCTCACATAAGGATGCAGCGCCAGCGCCTTCAGATAAGGACTGTCATTGAAACTCAATTTTGTTTCCAGATGTTGTGAAAAAGGGATGTTCAGAATCTGCATGTCAAACGCGGTGTAGGTCACGTCCAACGTAAAATTTTTGCAGAACCCGAAGGACAAGCCAGCGATGGGATCAATTTCATACCAGCTCGTTTTCTTGGTTCCACCGCTGTCGCTGCTCGGAATGCCGTCGGTGCCGAAACAATTCCAAACGCCGCCCACGAGCGTCGCGCTGAAATTCTTGCTGCCATAAAGATTGAAGAAGCCCAACACCAGCGGCTGAAACACCAGCCCACTGTCCTGCACAATCATTCCGCGCGGCGTGAGATAGTGATCGGAGAATTCAAAATTGAGCAACGCATGCACCTTATCCGGCGGAGCGTCTTCGGCGTGACTGGATGAAACGGCGACCGGCAGCACGGCGACGGCTGCCAGGGCGCTCAACACATATTTTGAAGCGGTACTTGCGGAAGAGGTTTTGGTTTCAGAGTGATATTTCAGTTTTTTATTCTTCATGGCGGTTAAGGTTTTAGGTTCGCATTCTGTTTCACACACGATTCCCCTTAGCCAGCGTCATGCCATGCAACTACGCTCTCGAAACCGTTCGATTTTAAAGGGCTTCCGGCACGAACCATTTTTTTCCTCGCTGAAAAAAGTGTTTCAGTTGTCGCGGGCGAAACACTTGAAACACTCGGTTGCCGATTCAACCGCCCGTCGCCGGTTCTTCGAGCGCGAGCTTTCGGTAAATCCGCGTTCGATGCACACCCAGCAAACGTGCGGCTTCGGCGATATTGCCGTTCGTCTGGTCCAACGCGCGCTGAATGAGCACCTCCTCCGCGTCCGCGAGTTTAAGCGGCAGCGACGTGGCGAATTCCTTTTTCGCGCCCGAAACAATTGCGGCTCGTCCATTGGTTCCCGGCGATGGCAACAAATGCAAATGCTCCGGCTCAATGATTTCACCACCGCTCTCGATCAACGCCCGCTCGATAATATTTTTTAACTCCCGCACGTTGCCCGGAAAATTGTAAGCCTGAAGCATCGCCATCGCCGCCGGACTTAGCGGCGGAGCCTTCCGCCCCATCTCCGCTGCAAACATCCGCAAAAAATGCACCGCCAGCACTGGCACGTCTTCGCCGCGTTCGCGCAACGGCGGCGATACCACCGCATAACGCGCCAGTCGAAAATAAAGGTCCTGCCGGAAAACACCGCTGGCGATCCGCGCGTCGAGGTCAGCATTGGTCGCCGCGATCACGCGCACGTCCACCTTCTTTGGCTGTGCCGCGCCCAACGGCGTCACCTGCCCGTCTTCCAGCACGCGCAGCAGTTTGACCTGAATGGCTGCGGGCATATCGCCGATTTCGTCGAGAAAAAGTGTGCCGCCATGCGCAAGTTCAAAACAGCCTTTGCGATCGGTTGTCGCGCCGGTGAACGCGCCTTTGATATGGCCAAACAACATGGACTCCGCCAACTCAGACGGAATCGCGACGCAGTTGACCGGCACAAAGGGCGCCTTGGCGCGCAGGCTCCCAAAGTGAATGGCGCGTGCAATCAACTCCTTGCCCGTGCCGCTCTCGCCGGTGATGAGCACAGTGGTGTTGGCGAACTGGTGGAGACGCTGGATGTCCGCGACAATCTTCGCGATGTGTTTGCTGTCGCCCACAAGTCCGGCGAGATTTCCACGCGAGGCTTCCAGGTCGGAAAACACGGTTAATTTTTCATCAGCCTGTTGCAACGCTGTCTCCGCTTCCCGCCGCCGCGCGATTTCGGCTTCGAGCACCCGGTTCTTTTCCATTAGCTCGCGCGTAAGCCGGTTGATCCGCAAATGCGTCGCGACGCGGCTGAGAACTTCCTCGGTCTGAAACGGCTTAATGACGTAATCCACACCACCCGCGCGGAATCCGTCCACGACACTCTCCATTTCGCTGCGCGCCGTGATGAAAATAACTGGAATGTCGCGCGTCGTTTCATCCTGTTTGAGTCGCCGGCAAATTTCCATGCCGTTGAGTTCCGGCATCATGACATCCAGCAGAATCAAATCCGGCTGCGCGCGAGCCGCGACTTTCAACGCGGTCAATCCATTGGGCGCGGCCAGAATTTCATAACCCTCCGGCTCCAGGGCCGCCGTCAGCACGGCGAGATTGGCCGGAACATCATCCACCAACAGGATTTTTTGCGAGCGGGAATTCATTGCCAGGGGAAACAGCCAACACCCAATATCCAACACCGAACATCCAATGATGTCGCGTGCGCTGTGCCATTGGGCGTTGGGAGTTGGATATTCGAGGTTCGATGTTTCATTCTACGTTCACGCCTTCACCGTTTCATCCAACGCCACCGTCGTCACCAACCGTTGAATGGCATCCATATCGTAACTGCGCATGAGACGCCGGATTTCGTCGGCCAGCCGTTGCGCGGCCGGATCGCGCTGCCGCAATTCCTGCAAGCAGCCTTTCAACGCCGTGGTGCTGTGTAACTCGGCTGCAATCAACATTCGGGCGATCAGTTCTTCCGGCAACTCGACCTTGCACAGTTCCAAAGACGGCGATGTTTCCGCCTCGTGCAGCGGCGCGCCATATTCAAATTCCACGCCCAGATGATTTTTCAGGCACTGATAAATCTGTTCGCTCGAAAAAGGTTTGGTGATGAAATCTACACAACCCGCCGCCAGCGACTCATCGCGATGCCGCGTGAGCGCCGACGCGGTGTGCATGATGATTTTTGGATTTCCGGAACGCGTTTGGGCCAACAACAACCGCGCCGTTTCGACACCACCCGTTT
>JBEEGR010000120.1:0-5675 GCA_041166985.1 Verrucomicrobiota bacterium
GATGCCAAAGAGCGTCACAAAACCCACCAGCGGTCCCAGCGACAATGTCGGTGAACCGCCGCTGACCAATCCGGTCAGGAAAATTGCCAGCACGCCGCCGACCAGCGCGAACGGCACATTCGCCAGCACCAGCAGCAGGTTTCGAGTGTTGCGAAACAGAATTGCCAGCAGTAGCACGATTCCAACCCCCGCCATCGCCGAGTGCAGCAACAATTCATTCCGCGCTTTGGATTCTTCTTCCGCCGCGCCGCCGAACTCCAGATAAACGCCGGCGGGTAACTGCACCCTGGCCGCAATTTGCTTTTGCGCTTCCGCCATAAACGATGCCACATCGCGTCCGCTCACGTTGCAGGTCACCGTTTGCCTCCGCCGCGCGCCTTCGTGGAGAATGGAGTAACGCCCGGTCGTCAGATAAACATCCGCCAGCTCACGCAGCGGCAAGCGCGCAGATTTGTCGGCATTGCTGACGAGCAACGAACCTACCGTCTCCGGTTCGCGACGTTCTTCGGGCGGAAGAATCACCACGACATCAAACACTTTATTGCCTTCGTACGTCTGCGCGACGACGGCCCCCTGATAAGCTGTTTCCACCGCTTCCAAAACTTCTACCGGGCGAAAGCCCAACTGCGTCAGCCGGTCTCCGCGCAAACGAATCGCCAGCTTTGGCGCGCCGGGCGGGGACTTCACCTGGACATCCGCCGCGCCGGGAACTCCCTTCAGCAGGTCGGAAATTTCTTTGCCTTTTTGATCCAGCGAATCGAGGTCCTCGCCAAACACATTCACGACCACCTGCGCGGTCTCGCCGGAAATGGTTTCGCCGAGGCGGTCGCCAAGGAAGGTCAGCACTTCAAATTGAATGCCCGGGAATTTCTCCAGCACGTCGCGGATTTCTGCCTGCACAACTTTTTGGTCCACGCCCGAAATCGGTTTCAACTCAACATGAAACTCACAACGATGCGGCCCCCACGTGTCCTCACCTTGCTCCGCGCGCCCCGCCTGCTGCTCGACTGTTAGAATGTGATCGTTCTTCAGCAGTTCATTGGAAATATTCCCGCCCAGCCGCAGCATTTCCTCCAACGACGTGCCCGGCACCATGGACACCTGCACCACAAAATGACCTTCGCGAAACTGTGGCAACAATTCTCCGCCAAAAAACGGCAGCGTCGCGAGCGCGGCGATAAACAACACTGACGCGGTAACAATAATCGCGCGGGGCGAACGACTTGCCCGCTTCAAGGCATCGCGATGGAAGTTTTTCAGCCTGGCGATGTAACCCGGTTCCTGATGCGGCTGAATTTTTGAGAGAATCAACAAACACAGCGCCGGGGTCACGGTGAGCGCGACTCCGAGCGACGCCATGATCGCCAGGATAAACGACGTGCCCAGCGGCGCAAAAAAGCGTCCCTGCAAACCGGTCATCGTCAACACCGGCAAAAAAACCAGCGCCACAATAAACGAGGCGTAAACCACGGCGCTCCGCACTTCGAGCGACGCCTCCAGCACAACTTGAAACAGCGAACGCGGATTCGCCAGCGTCAGGTTCTCGCGCAATCGTCGCAGAATATTTTCCACGTCAATAATCGCATCGTCCACGACCACGCCGATCGCCACGGCCAGTCCGCCCAGCGTCATGGTGTTTAACGTGACGCCAAAATGATCGAGTACGATGATCGCCGCGAGCAGCGACAACGGAATCGCCGTGAAAGAAATAAATGCCGTTCGCAAATCCAGCAGAAACAGGAACAACACCACCGCGACCAGCAACGCGCCCAGCAGCAGAGACGATTTCATGTTCCCAATCGCGTGTTCGATGAAGGTCGCCGGACGATGCAGCGCCGGCACGTATTGAATTCCCTCGCTTTGAAAGACCGGCTTGAGATCCGCGAGCGCTTTTTCCACGGCGCGCGTCACTTCCATCGTATTCGCGCCGTACTGGCTGGCAGTCGTCATCAGCACGCCCGGTTTTCCCATGATGATCGAATCGCCGAGTTTGGTTTCCGCCGCTTCAATCACATTGGCCACGTCGCGCAACCGCACAGTTTGACCCTCATGTTGCGCGATGACGATTTCTCCAATCTGTTGCGCCGTGAGCGATTGACCTTCCGTTTGCAGCATGATCCGTTGCGCCGCGGTCTCAATAAAACCGCCGCCGCGCACACCCGTGGATTCGCGCGTGGCAGCGAGCACTTCCTGCAATGACAGATTAAAAGCCACAAGGCGGTCGGGCTTCACCTGAATCTGCAACTGCCGCACTTCGCCGCCAAAAACTTTGACGCCCGCCACGCCCTGCACGGAGAGCAATCGCGGTTTCACCACCCAATCCGCAAACGTGCGCAACTCCATGGGTGACATTTTTTCGGACAGCAAACCGAACTTGAGCAGATCCATCGTGGACGAGGTCAGCGGGGACATTTTGGGCGACTTCACGCCCGTGGGCAATTCACCAGCCAACTCGGTCAAACTTTCCGACAGCATCTGGCGCGCGAGATAAATGTCCGTGCCTTCTTTGAACACCGCGTCCACAACCGACAAACCCTCGATGGATTCAGAGCGGATGGATTCCAGGTTGCCGACGCCATTCAACACGCCTTCGACCGGTCGCGTGACCAGCGATTCCACCTGTTCCGGAGCGAGTCCGGGCGCTTCCGTTTGCACAGTGACCTGTGGCTGGACGAACTCAGGAAACACATCGAGCTTGGCCTGTTTCGTCACGAACCATCCATAGCCCACGAGCACGCACGCGAGCACCAGCACGATGCCGCGAAAGCGCAAAGAATGCTCAACGATTTGTTTCAGCATGGATTAATCTCCGCTTTCGCCTGTGCCGCTCGCGCCGAGTTCATCCGAAAAAACAGTCTGCGCGCCCGTCGTCACCACATTCTCGCCAGCGGTCACGCCCGTCGTCACCAACCAGCCATTCTCCATCGGCCGCTCAAGCGAGATGAGGCGGCGTGTAAAATTCGTGCCGTCCGTTTGCATATAAGCCCAGGCCGCGCCTTCGTAGCGAATTACCGCCGAGCGCGGAACGATGGCGCCCGCCTGAGTTTCGCCGGAAATCTGCAGATAGGCCGTGACCGCTTCACCCGGCTTCAACGAATTTTCTTTTGCCAGGAACAACAATCCGCGAAGTTGAGTTTGCGGATCAACTGTCGGCAGCGCGTCGAAAAAATCTCCCATAACCGGTTTCGCTTTTTCAGCCAGCGACACCAGTCGTGCCGTGCCTGAATTTTCCGGCAATGATTCTCCCGCCGGCAAATCCACCCGCACCAAACCATTTTGCAGACGGTCAAGTTCCCTGGGCGGCTCCGATTGGGTTCCGACCGGAGTAACTATCGGTCCCATCAATTCACTGATTCGCTCTCCCCATTGCATCTGAATTTTGGTTCGAAGCGCCATCGCGGCGGCGAAATCCTGTTTGTAAGCGGCCTCGGCGGTCTGGAAAACGCGCTCCGAGGCGTTGGTCTGCGCGCGTAGAATTTTCATTCGTTCAAGTTCCCGATGTGAATTATCAAATGCAATTTTCGCGCGACCCAATTCCATAAGTAGATCAACCAACGGCGCGGTATCGAGGACGCGGCCATAGGCTTTGAGTTCCGGGCTGACGTTCGCGGATTGCAGCGGTTCAATTTTCAAGCCGATCCGCTTTTGCATTTCTTCATCAAGCGAAATCACGGTTTCACCCTTATCATTGTGTTTCAACCGCTGCGGCTCCATTTTCTTTTCCGCGCCCGCCGCCTCGGCTTTCTTTTCGGCGTCCGATTCCTTGGCGCAGCCCGCAAATAAAGCGCTCGCCAGCGCAATCACAAGAATTCGCGAAAACAGATTCGATGCTTTCATAAAATTATTTGGGAGGGCTGGCATGTTGCCGGCCCATTTTAGTTTGAGACGACGACACGCCGTCCTTCCCGTTACTTCCAAAAATTTCTTCCGGCAGATTCATCGGCCGCTGCACGGCGTCTTCCAATGCGCTGTAAGCCTGTTGCAGCTTGAACAAGCCGTCGAGCCGGGCCAGCTCTGAATTGATAAATTCGAATTGCGCGTTCATCAGCTCCAACTGGTTCACCGCGCCGGCCTCGAATTGCCCGTGGACCGCCTCGCGCTGTTTCAATTGTGCGTCAGCCAGCGATTGCAATGTGGCCGCGTTCTGTTCGCTGATGCGAAAAACTTCGACGGCGCGATCAATCTCCGCCATGACCTTGGCCTGAAGCGCATTGAACTTCGCCGACGCTTCTTCGCGTCGCGCTTTCGCCTCGGCAATGGGACCGCGATTCTGATTCAGAATCGGCAATTCAAAGCTGATGCCGACCGACCATTTGTTATCGCCCTGGTCATATTGATAGCCGGGATTAAGATGCACGTCGGGATATTGTTTGGCGATTTCCGTTTGCAACGTCGCTTCCGCGGCCGCGTATTCGGCCAGCGCGCTTAAAATATCCGCGCGGCTCAACAAAGCGGTGCGGCGGACTTCTGCCGAAGTCAGTTCCGGTGGAATCGTGTAACTCAACGGATTGATCGCAAGCGTCACGTGATCCAACACGCCCGTTGGCAAACCCATCGCTTCGGACACTCGCACCCGCGCTTCAATGCGCTGGCTTTGCGCGTTGGCAAAATCAAGCTGGAGCTTTTGCAAGGCGATGCGCGCCACGGCTGCTTCGGAACTGGAAATGGCGCCAGCTTCAAATTGTTGTTTGAGCAACTTCACGATTTGCTCCTGCGCGGTCATTTGGTTTTGGATCAACGCCTCGCGCTGCGCGGTGACTGTAAAATCGAGCAGGCTAGCGCGCAGACCGCTGCGCACCTGCCACGCCACGGTTGCAATGTTGAATCGCGCGGACTCGGAAAGATGCCCGGCAGCTTCCATGCGATGACGCCGTTTGCCAGCGGTTTCAATGGGCAAATCAAAATTAACCGCCGGAAACCATGGCGAGAGCGGGGAAGGCGTCGTGTCGTAACCGGGCGTCAAAGTCAGAGTAGGATTCGGCCGGCCGCCGGCGGTTTTGATTCCCGCTTGCGCGACGCTCCACTGCGCGCGGGCCACGGCGAGATCAGGATGATAATAAAATGCGGCGAGTGTGAGCGTGTCAAAATCCCATTCTACTGCCGGCCAGTTCGTCAATTCGTGCTGGAGATTTTTTTCCAGGAAAACTCTTAGGACAGCATTCGTCAGCGAACGGCTTTCCAGTTCAGCGGCGTTTTTTTCGGCGGACAATGGTTGCGAGTGAAAATGAACGCAACCGGCTACAAGGATCAGGAACATTGAACATCCAACATTCAACATCGAACGCTCGATGAATTTGATATAGAGTTCGCGTCCCCAATTGGGTGTCGGACGTTGAATGTTGGCTGTCGAATGTTTCATTTAGAACGACTCTGCCGAAATGACCGGCAACCGCACGGTGACCGTGGTCAGGTTGCCCGGTTCGGAGACCATCCGAATCGTTCCGTTATGCGCGGAAACAATCCATTGCGCAATGCTCAAACCAAGACCGCAGCCTTCGACCATGCTGCTGTGCGCGGGATCGCCGCGAAAGAAACGGTCGAATACACGCGACAAAATTTCCGGCGGCACGCCTGCGCTTGAATTGGCAATGACCAACTCCGCGAAATTATCCGCGCGTCGCAGCGACATGATGATGGAGCCGTTCGGTTGGTTGTATTTCACCGCATTATCCGCA
>JBEEGR010000121.1:0-4659 GCA_041166985.1 Verrucomicrobiota bacterium
GCTCGAAGCCGAAGGCTCCAATCCACTCGGCAAATACGAATGCCGCGGCCCGCTCGAAACCGGCGGCTGGGCCATTGATGGCACCATCCTCACGCTCGACGACTCGCGAAAATATTTCATCTGGTCCGGTTGGCCCGGCAAAAAGGATGGGCAACAAAATATCTACATCGCCCCGATGCGCGATCCCGTCACGGTTTCCGGCCCGCGGGTTCTGATTGCCGAACCTGACCAAAGCTGGGAACGCGCGACGATGCCGATTTGCGAAGGCCCGCAGGTGCTGCGTCGCAATGGTGATTTGTTCATCGTTTATTCCGCGAGCGCCAGTTGGACGCCCGATTACTGCCTCGGAATGCTGCACAACAACACCAAGGACGTGCTCAATCCCGACAAGTGGAAAAAACACGGGCCGGTCTTCCAAAAGACAGATTCCATCTGGGGCGTCGGTCATTGCTCGTTCGTAAAATCACTTTGCCAGACCGAGGACTGGATCGTTTATCACGCGAAGTCTGACAAGAAACACGGCTGGGAAGATCGCGATGTTCACGCCAAGCGTTTCGACTGGAGCAGCGACGGCTTTCCTGATTTCGGCGAACCGACGCCACGCATTGTTCCGGCGCAACCGGCGCAACGGCCTTTGCCGCTGCTCGCGCGTACCCGCAAAGCCGTTCCGCTCGCGGCTTGATTTAAATGCCCACTCACAATTTTATAAATCGAATCCAAACGAAACTGCGGGCCGCGTTCATTTTCTGCCTGACCGGTTTTCCGGTTTATCTTTTGGTTGGCGCGTTCGCCACGCCGCCGGATTCAATGGGAGCGGTGGCTTCTGATTCCACGGCGGTGAAGGTCACGTCCGACCGGGCAAACGGTGTCACTCGTTTCTTCGTGCAGAACCTGGAGCGCAGCGAAGTCACCATGACGTTTGATTTCAGCCTGCAGAACCTGAAAAGCAACGTTCAGTTTCCTTACACCGCCACGTTCAAGCCCGGACAAAGCGAAGCCTTCGAACTGGCGCCAATGAACTCTGACGAGCAGTGGCAGTATTCCTTCACTAATTATTACAAGCTTGGCAGCAGCGTCGCGGAGCCGGATTCGTATGTGTATGCGCTGCCGTACACGCCGGGTCGGACGTATCGCGTCACGCAGGGTTACGACGGCAAGTTCAGTCATCAAGGCTCGAATAAATACGCGATTGACTGGAAGATGCCGGAAGGCACGCCGGTGTTCGCCGCGCGCGATGGGCTGGTGGTGAAGATCAAGGATGATTCGAACCGTGGCGGTGCCAGTATGAAATTTGATCCTTACAACAACTACGTTTTAATCCGTCACGCCGATGGCACGCTCGGGCATTATTGTCATCTGCAAAAGGGCGGCGTGAAAGTCTCGCCGGGCGATTACGTGAAAGCGGGCCAGCCGATTGCGCTGTCCGGCAACACTGGATTTTCCAGCGGCGCGCATCTGCACTTCTGCGTGTTCATGACCAAGGACGGACGCGAGCGCGTCAGCATTCCCGTGAAGTTCCGCGCGGCCTCGGGTGAACCGGTCACGCTGGTGGAAGGACAAAGCTATCCGGCGGGCGAAGTTCGCAACGCCAAAACTCTCGCGACCACGACCCGCAATGCCGGCGGTTCGATGGTGCAGTAATCCGATAAATAAATTGTCGACCGGTGTGGCCTGATTTTAATTCGGAGTTCCGCCTTCAGGCGGTTCCAAAGCCGCGTGAACGCGGAACTCCCAACTTAGTGTTCTTCGCGTCATTGCGTTAAGTCGGTTTCATGGCATTACTTCGCTATGCCCGCTTGGGCACCACCGAGTCGTAACTCAACGGCGGAATGACTTTGCCATCGGCGGTGGTGATGGCGCGGGTCTTTTCATCGAAGAACAAAGTAAGCCCGAGCCGTTCCGACATTTCCGCCAGGCAAAGCACAGTGTTGGCGCGGACAGCGAGATCAGCATTGCAGAAGGGCGTGCCGCCGTGGCGGATGCAGTCGTAGAAATTTTTGTGGAGATGCTCGATTTTGCCCATCGGTTGCGCGTCGCTGAAATCTTCGGGGTCGAGTTCATCGGCGAATAATTGTTCGGGACGCAATTCAACTTTGTTCTGGCTCGCGGAAAAATAGAGCGTGCCTTTATGTCCGCGAATCAGGTCCGGCAGACCCACCTGGTTGACCGTGGAACCGGCGATGACAAAGGTTAACCCGCTGGGAAATTCGGCCAGCACGTGGGTCGTATCGGTGATTTCGCGGTCGGTGGAAATGTCGCGCGTGCCAGTGCAGCAGACACGCGAGGGAAATTCCGGAGTGCCCGTCGCCCGCATCAGCGGATAAAACCGATGGCTCAGGAGATTGCCGAGGATGCCGGAATTGTAAGCGTAATATTTGTGCCAGGAAAAATAGTGCTCCGGGTTCCACGGAATTTTTGGCGCGCGGCCAAGCCAGCGGTTCCAATCGAGATTGGCGGGTGTAGCATCCGCATCAACGGGAAAAGTCCACTCACTGTTTTTATTGTTGCGGCAATAGGAGCCCTGCGCCCAGACGAGCGGGCCGATTTTACCCGCTTTAATCCATTCCGCGGCTTTTTGAATCATTGGGTCAGCGGTGTATTGCGAGCCGCCCTGATAAATTTTGCCGGTGCGCTTCACAGCATCGTAAACTTCCCAGCCCTCGGCGACGTAGCGCGTCATCGGTTTTTCGCAATAGACATGTTTGCCGGCCTGGAGCGCATCCACGGTGACCTGACCATGCCAATTATCCACCGGCGCGCAGATGACGGCATCAATGTCTTTTCGCTCAAGCAGTTTTCGATGGTCACGAAAAGCGTCCGCCTCGCGCAAGCCGGTTGTTTGTTTCGCCGCGTCGAGCCGTTTTTGATACACGTCGCAGACGGCGCCCAGCACGATGTTATTTTCCGCCGCATGAAATTTGTTTCCCTGAAGATGCGCGCTGCCCTGGTTGCCCACGCCGATAAAACCGACGACGATACGGTTGTTCGCGCCGGTAACATTGGCCGAAGGCGCCTGGGTTTGTCCGTAAACGGGCGTTTTGAAAAGATTCAAGGCGCTGACTGCGGCGGCGGCAGTGGCGGTTTTCCTGATGAAAGCGCGCCTGGTTTGTCCGGCGGAATGAAAATGATCCTGATTCATAAATGTGTGACGAATAAGTTTGGGCAACGTATTTAAAATTTACCGCGCGATTCAATGAATGATTCATTAATGCAACGGTCTGCATTTTTGACGTGGCCTTGATGGGAGAAGTTACCGAAGTTGCAGGTTAAGACACTACCCAGTTTCGGGTAGGCTTGACTCGGTTGGCGCAAGGAACATAACAGGCGATACCTGAAAAATCATACGCCTGACCTGGTCACTTCCTCCGGTTGCCAACCAGTGCCATCACTGTAGATAAAGTTTTTCCCGAGCGTTAGGGCATTTACCCCGTGAGACGACACTTTCCCTTTGGTTGGAACTCCGCTATAAGAAACCGGTCGAAAGCAGTCAGATTTAAATTATGTGTGGCATCATCGGATACGTCGGCAATAAAACCGCAGCGCCCATCCTCCTCGAAGGATTGCGGCGGCTCGAATACCGCGGCTACGACAGCGCGGGCATGGCGGTGCTGGCGGAAGCCGATCTGCTCGTGCGGAAAAAGAAGGGCAAAATTGACGAAGGTCTTGCGCGGGTGCTGCAAGCTGATCCGTGCGCCGGTCTCGTCGGCATCGGCCACACCCGCTGGGCCACCCATGGACCGCCGTGCGATGAAAATTCCCATCCGCATCTGGATCAATCCAGCCGAATCGCCGTGGTGCATAACGGCGTGATCGAAAATTATGACCGCCTGAAAGACAAATTAACAAAACTCGGCCACAGTTTTGTTTCCGACACCGACACCGAAATATTGGCACATCTCATCGGCGAACATTACAAAAAGCAGCGCGCCAAGAACGGCGACACCAATCCGCTGACCCAGGCGGTTTGCGATGCGCTTCGCGAAGTCATCGGCACTTATGGGCTGGCCGTGGTCAGCGCGGATCATCCGAACACCATTATTGGCGCGCGACGCGGCTCACCGCTCATCATCGGGATCGGCAACGGCGAACATTTTCTTGCGAGCGACGCCAACGCCATCGTCGCCCACACGCGCGAAGTGGTTTATCTAAACGACTACGACGTGGCGACGATCACGCCCGAACGGTTCGACGTGCAGAATCTCGGCACTGACACTGCGAACGTGCAGATCAGCAAACTGGAATTTAATTCCGAAGACGCCGAGCGCGGACTTTACGCGCACTTCATGCTCAAGGAAATTTTTGAGCAGCCGCGCACGGTTGAAAACGCCTTGCGCGGCCGCATTGATTTTGAAGGCGCCACCGCGAAGTTTGGCGGGCTGAACCTGTCGCTGGCGGAGTTGCGTTCGATTGACCGCATCGTGATAGCCGCGAGCGGCACAAGCTGGCACGCAGCGTTGGTGGGCGAATATTTAATCGAGGAACTCGCGCATCTGCCGGTGGAAGTCGAATTCGCGCATGAGTTTTGTTACCGCAACGCCCCGCTCGAACGCGACACGGTGTTGCTCGTCATCTCACAGTCAGGCGAAACGGCGGACACACTCGCGGCGTTGCGCGAGGCCAAGCGTCGCGGTCATCGCGCACTCGCCATTTGCAATGTTG
>JBEEGR010000122.1:0-4155 GCA_041166985.1 Verrucomicrobiota bacterium
TTGCGGAAACGAATTTCGCTCCGGCGGGTTTGAACTACGAAGCTGCGCGCGCCGACACCTATCATCAATTGACATTGCCCGTCACGATGTTCGGCTGGCTGAATTTTATTCCACGTGTCGGTGGGCGGGCCACCTATTATTCCGAAGCAACCGGCACCGGCGCGACGACCGACGCCAACACCCGCACGGTTTTGAATACCGGCGCGGAACTCACTTTCAAAGCTTCGCAGACGTGGCCTGGAATTCGAAATCAATTGCTCGATCTGGATGGCGTGCGCCACATTATCGAACCCTCCGTGAATTACGTTTACGTGCCGAAACCATCAAACCGGCCTAAAGATTTACCCCAATTCGATTATGAACTTCCAAGTTTGAGGATGCTGCCCTTGGAATTCACCGACTACAATTCCATTGATTCCATCGACAGCGAAAACGTCATCCGGTTCGGCCTGAAAAATAAATTGCAGACCAAGCGCGACGGTCAGGTGGATGATTTCCTGCGCTGGGAAGTGTTTACCGACTGGCGATTGCAAACTCGCACCAACCAAATGGATTTCGGGGAAAGACGGGTTGAGACCAATACCGTTACATTAGGCGCAAGGCAAAATACATTTTCCGATCTTTATTCCGACTTCACCCTCAAGCCGCGCTCTTGGCTGCGCCTCGATTCGCAAACACGCTTCGACGTAAACGTTGGCCAATGGCGAATGTTGCTACATACCGTCACGCTCGCGCCGAACGACACTTGGAGTTGGACAGTAGGCCATTTTTATTTACGCAGCCAGATTGGCACGAACGTAATTGATCGCACCGGTCTGGGCGAAGGCAACAATCTTATCACTAGCAGTCTCTTTTATCGCTTGAATGAAAACTGGGGCGTCCGCGCGAATCATCATTTCGACGCCCGCAATGGACGGATGCAGGAACAGTTTTACACGCTCTACCGGGACTTGCGCAGTTGGACCGCCGCGCTTACCGCCGGAGTTCGCGATAACGGCGTGGGACCGAAAGATTACACCATCGCGTTCACCTTCTCCCTGAAAGCGTCCCCGAAATTTCCAGTCGGCGGCGATACCGTGAATCACCTTTCTTTGCTGGGACGTTAAGCCGTTCGTTTTGCAGTAAAAGACCCCATGGCAGCACCGTTTCACGCGTGCAAGTTTGTTTCTGAAAGGAATTCCTATGATACATCTAAAAAAACTTGTTCTTATTACCGGTACCAGTGCAGCGCTTGCAGTTCTTTCGCTCACCGGGTGTGCAGAAATGAATCATCGCTCCAACTCCGCCGACCGCACTGCGGGACGCTCGTTGGACGATAAAATGGTCACCGCGGCCGTGAAGTCTGATTTGCGCCGCGAACCTGTTTATAAATTCGATGACGTGGACGTCAAAACCTTCGGGGGCGTCGTCCAGCTCAGCGGATTTGTGGACTCGCAGGAGCAGAAACGCCGTGCCGGGGAAATCGCCCAGCACACTGAAGGCGTGGCTCAGGTCGTGAACAATATCAGCCTGAAACAGGCCGGTAACATGCAACCTACGGGCCGGGTGGAAGTTCAAACACGCTGAAGTTCGACGCATATGCGGGGCGTCTGACGCACCGTGTTGGAAACAAAAGACCGGTCGGGATTTCCCAGCCGGTCTTTTTTTTGTCCGGGCGGAAATCATAAAAAGCGGGGGAATCTTCCATCCTTTTAACAACAGAATTCAGGCAACCGGCTTTTTCCAAATCGGCACCACGCGCTTCATCTCGTCAATAAGCCACTGGCAGGCGGCAAAGGCTTCGGCACGATGTGGTGCGACAATCTCAACCCAGAGCGAAGGTTCATTCACTTTCACCCCGCCGATGCGATGGACGAGACGGACGGATTCAATCGGCCAGCGTTTCTCCATTTCGTCGAAAAGCAGATTGAACTGGTGCTCGGCCATTTTGTTGAATGCTTCGTATTCGATGGAATGGATGGTCTTTCCGTCTTCACTGCCGCGCACCACGCCGAGAAAATAAGTCACCGCGCCCATGCCATCGGATATTTTGCGTTCGCGCAGCAACGCGGGTTCGTCGATTGGTTCGGTGGTGATGGTAAGGTTGCGTTTCATGATTTAGGCATTTTTGGAAATGGCATGAGATCCGGTTCCACAAATTCAACTTTAGCGCGCCACGACGTAATTCTTTCGCGCGAATAAAAAAGGAGAAGCGCGCCTTTATTTGTCAATTGAGGATTCTGTTCAAAGAATTCTTGGGCGGTTGCCGCCGCGCCCTGCTCGCAAAGTGTAAAATGAATCAACCGTGTCCATGCCTGGGTTATCGTTTCGTGATAACCGCGATCGAGAGTTTCAGGTGTATTCGTCGCCACGTTGTAGCGCCTGATGCCGCCCCGAATTTTCTCCAACGCCTGTTCCAATGGAAATTGCCGCAGATACAAATAAGCCACTTTTACGTGCGCGCGATGTTTCCATTCCGCAAATGGCAACGTGCAGTTTTCAAAAGCCAGCAGGAAATCTGCATCGTTCATTTCAACCTCCCTGGACCGGCGGGAACAACGAGACTTCATCGCCATTTTTCAAAACATAATCGCGCGGCTGATAATCCACACCGACGGCGACCAGCATGGATTTTTCCATGTTCGCGAGTTTGGGGATTTGCACGAAAACTTTTTTCAGCAAATCAGCAATCGTGCTTTTGTCCGGCAACTCTTCCGTTTTGTTGGCGCAACCGGCAAATTCCTTGAAGTAAGAGTAAAAGCAAACGGAGACTTGCATACGCGCTTACAGTTTGGCGCCCACCGCCTGAATCGCCGCCGTGTAAACATGCGGATGCAACACGCCGACGAAGGGAAGGTTGCGATAGCGCTCGGCGAAATCGAGTCCATAGCCGACGACAAAGTGATCGGGAATTTGAAAACCGACGTAATCAGCCTCGACCTCTTCGACCCGGCGCGCGGCTTTGTTGAGCAGCACGCAGGTTTTGATGCGGCGCGGCTTGAGCAATTCCAGTTTGTGCAGCACGCGAGACATGGTTTTGCCGGTGTCGAGAATGTCATCTACGAGCAACACATCGCGACCGCGCACGTCGAGGCGCAGTTCTTTGGTGAAAACCAATTCGCCGGACTCGGTGCCCGCGCCGTAGCTGGAAACGCCCATGAAATCGAGGCGCAACGGCAGAGAAATATGCCGGATCAAATCCGCCAGAAACATCACCGTGCCGCTGAGCAAAGAGACAATGACCATTTCGTGTCCTTTGAAATCGCGTTCAATTTCGCGGGACAATTGGCGGATGCGCCGGGCGAGTTGTGCGTCCGTGATGAGGATACGCTCGACTTCCTTGCGCCAACTCATCGGCGGTTGAGTTTGTTTGCGGTTTTTATTTTTCAAGCCAGTTATTCTTTTTGAATTGGAATGACATGGGTTTTTCCATTTGGGTCCAGCCAGAAAATTCGCCCATGTTCGGCCAGTTCTTCATAACCATCATAAGCCAGCGGTCGTTCGATTAAGTTACCCCATTCCGTATGGCTGACGGGAGTGCTAAAGTAGTAATAAGCGGCGTCTCCCACTTTCTTTGATTGTAACAGTGAGAGAAGGGTTGGTCCTTTTGGCTCGAGGGCCCTTCGGTATCTCAAATAGAAACGGTCGCCTCGCTGAATCAACATTGGTCCTTCGGCGAATTTGGCATCGTTCAGCGACAATCCCGGCTTAAGTGGTGACTGGCAACCTGTCAGCCCAAGAAAAACCACCGCAATTAGGAAGAAAGCGCGCATTACTAAATATGTTTGGAATCGTCGTGATCCTTCGTGGCGTAACCAGAGTCCTGACGTTTGAAATTCACTTCGTTCTTTTTGATGTAAGCGTTAAAGACATCGTCGGCGCTCATGCCGAGCACCTGCGCCATGCTGATGAGAAAATGAAACAGATCCACGACTTCCACGCGCGCGTTCTGTTCGTCAAACTTCTGATATTTGGCCCACCATTTCCAGGGAACGCTGTCGGTGAGTTCGGCCATCTCCTGAGACATCGCGCGGCAATAATTCAAAATCCATTTCGTCTTTTCCTCCTCGCTCATGCCATCGGTGCGCACGCCGATGCGTTCGTTGAGTGATTTTTGCATCCGAAACAGTTCGCGGAGTTGGTCGGGCTTTTCCATGCGAAAAGAATCGGCGAGTG
>JBEEGR010000123.1:0-4574 GCA_041166985.1 Verrucomicrobiota bacterium
CGTGCGGGACGCCCTGCTACTACCGGTTCCAACACGCGGCTCAAATATTGGCCCGTAAAACTTTCCGGGCATTCCGCAACTTGTTCGGGAGTTCCCTGCACCACAATCCGACCGCCGCCTTCACCGCCTTCGGGACCGAGATCCAGAATCCAGTCCGCCGTCTTAATCACGTCAAGATTGTGTTCGATGATGAGCAGCGTATTGCCCGACGCGCGCAATTTGAAAAGCACTTCCAGCAGCTTCGCCACGTCATGAAAATGCAGACCGGTTGTGGGCTCATCGAGAATATAAAGCGTGCGGCCAGTCGCTTTGCGGCTGAGTTCGGAGGCGAGTTTTACGCGTTGCGCCTCGCCGCCGCTCAACGTTGTTCCCTGCTGGCCAAGCCGAATATAACCGAGCCCAACTTCCGCGAGCGTGAGCAACGGATCAAAAATCTGCGGCACGGCGCGGAAAAAATTCACCGCCTCGTCCACCGTCATGTCGAGCACATCGGCGATGTTTTTGCCTTTGTAATTTATATCGAGCGTTTCGCGATTGTATCGGCGGCCATTGCACGCCTCGCATGTGACGTAAACCGGCGGGAGGAAGTGCATCTCGATTTTGATGAGGCCGTCGCCTTCACATTTTTCGCAACGCCCGCCTTTGACATTGAAACTGAATCGTCCCGCGTCATAGCCGCGCACACGCGCGGTCGGCAGCTTGGCGAACAGATCGCGAATCGCGTTGAACATGCCGGTATAAGTCGCCGGATTGCTGCGCGGCGTGCGGCCAATCGGCGTCTGGTCAATCACGATGACTTTGTCGAGTCCTTCAAAGCCTTTCAACAAACGATGAGCGCCGGGCCGCTCCTTCGAGCCGAAAAATTTTCGGAACAACGCGCGGCGCAGAATATCATCCACGAGCGTGCTTTTGCCGGAGCCGCTCACACCGGTCACGCAGGTGAACAAGCCGATGGGGATTCGCGCGTCCACATTCTTCAAATTGTTTTCCGTGCAACCCAGAATCTCAATCCAGCCGCGATCCGCCGACGGCTTTTTGCGTTCTTTGGGAATCGGCACGCTGAGTTCGCCGGTCAGATATTTTGCGGTGAGCGAATGAGTGTCGGCCAGAACTTCATCAAGCGTCCCCGCCGCGACCAGTTCACCACCGCGCACGCCCGCGCCGGGACCGAGATCGAGAATGTAATCCGCCTCACGAATCGTGTCGGCGTCATGCTCGACCACCAGCACGGAATTTCCAAGGTCGCGCAAGCCTTTGAGCGTGTTCAGCAGGCGATCATTGTCGCGCTGATGCAATCCGATGCTCGGTTCGTCCAGAATGTAAAGCACGCCGACCAAGCCCGCGCCAATCTGCGTCGCCAGCCGGATGCGTTGCGCCTCGCCGCCGCTCAATGTGCCGCTCTCGCGATTGAGTGTGAGATAACCGAGGCCGACATTGCGCAGAAAACCGAGGCGGGAGCGGATTTCCTTGATGATTTCGCGGGCGATCTTTTCCTGAAACTCAGTGAGCTTGAGTGCGGCAAAAAATTCTTCTGCTTTGTCAACTGAGAGCGAGCAGACGTCCATGATGGAGCGTCCGGGCAGTTTGACGGTAGCACCCGCGTCTCGCGGGTTAAATTCGGCGTTTCGCCGAATTTCGTCGCGAGGCGACATTTGCGGACTCGCGTTGGCTGACGGCTGCGATTTATGTCGTGAGACGGTTTCCGGCGCGACGCCGGAAACAACAGGCGGGACGCCTGTGCCACCCAGCCGCACCGCGAGAACTTCCGGCTTTAACCGCTGGCCATTGCACGCATCGCAAAACTGCGGCGACATGAAAGCTTTCAGCCGGTTCTTTGTGAATTCGCTTTCGCTTTCGTGATAGAGGCGTTCGAGATTCGGAACCACGCCTTCAAATGGCCGCGTGATTTTGCTGACTTTGCCGGCGCGGAAAAAATTAAAATCAATTTCCGTCTCGCCGGTTCCCCACAGAAGCACACGCTTGAAATCTTCGGGCAAATCTTTGTAAAGAGTTTCGAGGCTGATGTTGTAGTGCGCTGCCACCGCTTTCAACATGCTCTTGTAATAAACCACCATCCGTTTGCCGCCGCGCCGCCAGGGCAGCACCGCGCCCTTCTCCAAAGATTTTTCAGGGTCAGGCACGACGAGTTGCTCGTCAAAAATCATTTTCTGACCAAGGCCGTGGCAAACCGGACACGCGCCTACTGGAGCATTGAAGGAAAAATGTTTCGGCGTGAGTGGCTCGTAACTTTTACCCGTGGCGGGACTGAAATTGCGATTGGAATGAAGCGTTTCAATCCAAGTTTCAGGTTTAGAATTATCGGGGAGCTGATGCAGTGTCAGTAAAATTCCTTCGCCCCATTTCAGTGCGGTTTCAACCGAGTCAGTGAGGCGCACGCGGATTTTATCATCAATCACGAGCCGATCCACGACGGCCTCGATGGTGTGTTTCTCCTTTGGCTCAAGTTTAACACGGACATTGCTGGCCAACTCAACCAGTTCGCCATCCACTCGCGCGCGCACAAAACCTTCGCGGGCGAGTCGCTCGATGACATCGCGGAACTCACCTTTCTGTTCGCGCACGACGGGCGCAAGGATCATTACACGCGCGCGCGGCGGCAACGCGAGAATTTTGTCCACGATGTCACTCGTGCTTTGCGTGACAATGGGCACGCCGGTTTCGGGACAAAACGCCTGGCCGATGTGCGCATAGAGGAGACGGAGGTAATCGTAAATCTCTGTGGTGGTCGCAATGATGGAACGCGGGCCGCTGCCGGAACTACGTTGTTCAATGGCGATGGCGGGCGAAAGACCTTCGATGAAATCCACGTCCGGCTTCTGCATTTGATCGAGGAATTGCCGGGCGTACGCGGAAAGCGATTCGACGTATTTGCGCTGACCCTCGGCGTAGATAGTGTCGAACGCGAGCGAGGATTTACCCGAACCGCTGAGGCCGGTGATGACGACGAGTTTGTCGCGGGGAATCTGAAGCGTGAGATTCTTGAGATTATGCTCCCGCGCGCCGCCGATTCTTATGAAGTTTTTGCTCACAGTTCCGAATTTCTCGAATTAAACAATCGGCAAATTTAATTCAAAATCTCGCGGAAGGAAAGGAGAACACGATAGGGACGACGGGGGCGATAATTTCAAACCACCGCCGTCAGGGAACCTGGACGACGCGATAAAAAAGTGTTGGAGATGCTGATATTGGCGACGGGTCGATAAATGTCATGGAGGTCGCGCCCGCAGACAGGTTTGCCAGGATGCCCCAATTGGTTGTCCCCAGATTGACGTTGGTCTGGACCTGATATTTTTCGCCCACCACGGTTGGCCCCCAGTTCAACTGCACGTTGGTTCCACCGGGGACGGAAACTCCGGTGTTAATCGGCAGTCCGCTGACGAGCATTCCATTGACCGGCAAAACTGCGCGGATCGTATAGGTGATGCTGGCTGGGTCATTATTGGGGACGGATAGAAACCACGTGCCATTCAAGCTTGAGATCAGGGGCAACGTGGAATTGGTGCGGATGACGATTTGCTCGTAGTTCGTGCCCGAGTTGGTGCTGGAGGCGAAGTAACTTGCGGGTGAAGGCAAACCGTTGGTTTGCGCAAATAAATCTCCGTTGCCGTTTAAATTATAAAGCTCAAAGAGAACTCCCGAATCAGAGTTGGTCACGGCGAACGAGAAATAATTTGTTTGCCCGGCACCAACTCCGGAAGTAAGCGGGATACCGTTCGCCAAGGGTGTGACAGCCAGTGACGTTCCACCGGAACTCAAAAGCCGCAAACGGTAGAATCGCGTCGAACCGAATCCACCGGTTTGGGAGCCATCGTCAAAGAACATGAACTGGCTGTTGGTCGGACTGATGTAAGTGCTGTAGCTGATGATGTTCGTAAATGTGCTCCAGACCGCGGGCGACAGGGTGGGAGTCCATTCCACCTGAAACAGATCGTTCGTGGGCGCAAACCAAATGAGCAGGAAGCCGTTGGTGCCCCCGATGTTTGTGGGGGTAATGCTGGAGATGAAGAAGTTGGTTGACGGCGGAATGACGGATGAATTGAAATTCACCTGAAGAGCGACAACCGCGTTGGTTCCGTTGACGCATGGATTTTCCACGCCGAGATAATAACGCTGGCCCGGAAGGAGGAGCGGGGGCGTTCCATTGGTCAACAACGTATAAGTTCCATTGGTCGCTCCGGGCGGCGGTCCGGTTGGTATCAATGCAAAATCGCCGGGGTTGGTCCCGCCAATTCCGGGCGGGGTATTTTGGTTGAACCACACAATGACAGGCACGCTCGAAGACAACAGGATATTGGTGGCCGCTGTCGCCGTCGGCGGGACATCCACGGTGAAATAAGCTATTTCGCACGCAGGAATGATATTGGTGACCACAACACCATCGATCAGGCGTGTTGGAACAGGCATGTTGTTCTCAAAAAGGAAGCGCAGTTGCCAGCTAAGGAGTTGCGCATTGTTCGTCATGCCGGTGCGCGAGTCACGAATTTCCAGCGTCCAGGTCCCATCGGCATAATCACCAACCAGATCTTCCAGTGATTGTTCGGGAAAAACAAATG